>NZ_JAWIIV010000009.1:0-215762 GCF_035916955.1 Noviherbaspirillum album
CACTTTCAGGATTGAATCCGCCTGCCTTTTCTGAAAAATCCCTTTGTAAAAAGTGAACAGGTATGGAAGTGATTTCGGTTCCAGTGCTAAACGAGTTGCACGGAAAGCATAATTGCAGCATAACCTATACATCGCATAGACCAATAGAAGTCAGCATATCGAGCCCCCACTTTGGTACATTGACTGAAACAGGAGATTCCTTATTTGATGCATTGGCAAAGCTACGTCTTCAGCTTGAGAAATCCGGTTGGCTCTTGCTATGCAATGTAGCCCGGCGAGATGCTTATCCATCTCAGATGATGATCCAGATGGCCTTGTGTCGAAAAATATATCTTTTGAAGTGCGGCATGCCTGCACGACGTGACGACATTGTTGATATTTTTGGAGAGGCGCATCCAGAACAAGTTGGCACGGTCCAAGAGCAAAGCGAATATCACAGCAAGTGGATAAAGAGTCTAGGATCTGTTGAATAAAAACCTTTTCCATAAACTCAAGCGATGGCTATGACATCATGATACCTGCATATTGTGATAAGTACGGCCCTCAGCCTTTCACACAGACTTCACCAAAACTCGCTGTAAAAATATCAGTTATCTCGTCTGTCAGCGAGGTAGATATCCGAAGAATTGAAATAGATTCTGGAGGGAAGTCCTTCCAGTATTTGGTGGACGTTGAATTTTTGAAGAGATTTATGCTTCCTGTGAATCAGGACACCGTCGTATTAAGAGACCGCAACAAGGCACTAAAGCAACTTAACGACAGATTGATTATCCAAAATATTACCAAAGAAATGAAATGGTTCTGTCCTCTATGTTTTAATAACAATGTACTTCAAATGAATACCAGATGAAACGCAAGTGCGTGTGCAAAATTAAAATTCTTGGATTGCCAGAGCTAACTGCAGTGGACAGGCATGGAAATAATGTTTCTGGGGCAGCAATAGATTTACTCACGAATTAGATAACAGAAAGCCCGGATACGAGATTGGCAAGTCTGAAAGCTCAGCATTATGAATCAGATGCTTCAACCAGGGTCATACCATGCTTTATCCATTCTTCCATCCATGCGTCTACCTTCATAGCAATCCACTCCCCATCATCAAGCGCAAGATCATGCCCCGCATCCGCATGCATGCGCAACTCGGCTTTCCAAGCTTGAGCAATACGTAAAGAGCATAACGGAGACACCAAGCCATCGCGCTGTGCAGCCAGCACCAGTAACGGCACCGCCGGCGCGCGGTCGGACGCCCTGCATCGGCTCGCGGCTATCAACTGACGCAAGGTGTTTGCCAGGCTCACCGGCCGCTCCCGCCGGAAGGCAATCCACTGCTGCAGTATCCGAGAGTCAACGGGTCGTCTGCTGCTTGTCACTTCCCACACAAGCCGTTCGCAAGCGCCTGCGTCACGAACATTCCCGAGCATGCGCAACAACGCCGAGTAACTGCGCCATTGCAAGCGCTGATGGAAAGGGCTGAAATTGCGCAGGCTGGTGTTGACCAGCACGCAGCCGCCAAGCTCCTTCGGATACCGCTGCGCCCAGCGCACCGCCAGCATGCCGCCCATCGAAAGACCCAGCAGGTACACGGGCTGCCCATGCGACCGGCCGGCAAGCCAGGCCCGGCAGTAATCGACCATCGCGTCGATCGTCAAGGGACTGCGCATGCCGTTCATTACGCCGTTTCCCGGCAGATCGGGCGTGAGTATCTGCGCATCGGGAAAACGCTGCTGAAGTACAGCCGGAAAGTCTCCCCAATGCCGGCTTTCGCGTATCAATCCGCGCAGAAGGATCCAGCAGCTCATGCCCCTGCCTCACCAACTCCGCCATTACCGGCATGGCCACCGTACCATCGACCATTCGCACGCATTGCGAATGCGCTCCGCGCGGCACCGACCGGCAGCCATTGCTGCCAGCCGCGCGCCGCCAGGGTCAGGAATTCCAGCCAGACGAGGTGGCGCCGCAACACCCTCTGCAGCCGGTGAGCGGGCAAGGGATTGAAGAATCCCGATTTGCTGAGCAGTTGCATCGGGTATTTCCTGATCCAGCGCCACGATCCCATTTCCAGCGTCAATGGAAGAAAAACTTCGTCCGCATCCCGGTGCTGCGACTGAAGGTAAAGGTGGTCCCACAAGTCGCCATGCGTCATGTATTGCCTGCTTTGCGGCTCGAAGATGTAGTCGTGGTGAGGATAGCTGCGGCAGAACAGTTCGTGCAGCGCGGATAATTCCGGAAGATGTGGAATCGGCGTCTTACTGCACGCATAGGGAAACCAGATGCGGTCGCGCAGGCCGAAGCCGGAATGGCAATCGAGCGCGATGCTGAAGCGGCGTCCCGAGAACTCGTCGCCGACGAAGCGGCACAAGGCATCGCTTTCGGCTTCCATGACGGCCTCGCCGCGATACCAGGGCAGATGCCTGCTGAGGCGCTGGCCACCGAGCAGGAAGGGCACCTTCTGTTCCGACTGCACCGGCGCATTGCGCATCAGGTCGACGCCGCGCGGATTGCAGCGCGTGCGAAGGGCCATGCCGCCAGGATTGACCAACGGCATGAACACCAGGCGCACCGAGGCAAGTTGTTGATGCAGGGTCGCATCCCAGCTCAGGCGCTCCACCAGGCTGTTCAAATAGGCAAGGACGACCTGGGTTCCGATGTTCTCCAAGCCGTGGACGCCGCCGAAGAAGCCGACCACCGGAATATCCGGACCGTTCGCACCCATGGCAATGCCATAGACGGGCAGGCATTTGCCGCCGCTTTCCACGGAACATACCGTGCGAACCGACAACGCGCCGCGACCGCGCTCGATGATGCGTTCCATCATTTCCATCTCTTGCAACACCTTAGCTGCCATGTACTGTTTCTCCTGATCGCCACCTTATCTGTTCTTGTTGCAGACTTGGCATCGCAAAATGCACAGTCTATGCCGGCTTGAATGTGACATCTTTGCGCCGTCACGAAACTGACACAGGTTCGTAATACGAGTGAAGCATTCAGTGTTTAGTCTGATGTTGTTCCAATGAAAGGACATCCGATGCAACAACTGAATACGCATGACACCCCAGGTACGAAATCGCCCGGCCTGTCATTGAGCATCGCGAGCACTCCGGAAGAAGTGAAGGAAGTGCAGCGCTTGCGATACCGGGTTTTCATTGAAGCTGCGGGATTGACCGCACTCGAAAATCCAGACCGGCTGGATCAGGACGAGTTCGATTCCTATTGCGACCACCTGATCGTTCGCGATTCGTCGAATCTCCAGGTCGTCGGCACCTACCGCGTGTTGCGCCCGGCGGGAGCGAACCGGATCGGCCGCTTGTATTGCGAAAGCGAATTCGAACTCGACCGCCTGCAGCACCTGCGAGGAACAATGGTGGAAGCTGGGCGCGCCTGCATTCATCCGGATTACCGTTCCGGAGCAGTCATCATGCTGCTGTGGGCGGGTCTTGCGGAATACATGCGCCGCCATCGCTGCGAATACCTGATCGGCTGCGCCAGCATCAGCCTTGCCGACGGCGGTACGAACGCCACTGCCATCTTCAAGCAACTCGCTTCCAGCCGGCATTACGCTCCGGCGGAATACCGGGTGCAGCCGCACCTCCCCTTCCCCGTGCAGCAGACACCGCATTCCATGCAGCCGACGCCGCAGGCCGCCGAGAGCACAATGCCCCCGCTGCTGAAGGGATATCTCCGCAGCGGCGCATGGGTCTGCGGCGAACCTGCCTGGGATGCCGATTTCCATTGCGCCGATCTGCTGGTGCTGCTCCCCTTGTCCAACCTCGACAGCCGCTATGCGCGCCGGTACATGCCGGCGCAAGCGCAATAAACAAATACCAGCCTTGCCGAATATGCAGATGAAGTTGATCACGCAAGACACCGCAGCGACGGCACATTCCGCTGCGGCATTTCCTCGACAGCAGAACAACAGCCGTCCGGCCGGAATTCTTGCCGTCGAGGCGCTTACGGCGGCACTGTGGCAGGCAATGCACGACTATGCCGCCTGCCTTACCGCGCTGACAATACCGGGATTGGCGGACGATGAACTGAAGAAGCGGGAAAAGAATTGCCGCTTGCGCAGGACCAATTACCTAGAAGCGAAAATCGCGCTTGAGACCTGCATTGGCGCCATCGGTCCATCAAGGGATGGAAAGACGGGCGACGGTCACTGAAGCCGGCTAGTGGTGCGAGTTGGAAATTTGTTGAAAGCAAATGTGGCGAAATCCTGTCGAGACAAGGAAAAAAGCACAGCAAGGCCGGGGCCTTGCGCGCATTCTTGACGCAGTATCGGCATGATTCTCGTCCACCATTTGATCAACAAGTTATTAACTCGCACCACTAGGCCCATTCGGTCAAACTATGGGCAGGAATGGAATCTGCGGTTTGAAAAACGCCGGCACCGGATAAATGTTCCGATGCCGACGTTTTATCTCACCTTAACATCATCGAGCCGCTCAGCTTGCCAGCTTGCGGAAGGTGTCCAGCACGGCCTCGCCTTTGAACGGCTTTACGATCCATCCCTTCACACCGGCCGCCTTGCCGCGTTCCTTCATCGCCGGGCTGCTTTCAGTGGTGAGCATCACGATGTTCACACTCTTGTTGCCGAGTTCGTTGCGCACCTTTTCCACCATGGTCAGGCCGTCCATATTGGGCATGTTGACATCGCAGACCACGAGGCGGATACCGGGATTGGCCTTGACCTTGGACAGGCCATCCTTGCCGTCCACCGCGGTGGCGACTTCAAGGCCGCTTTTCTTCAGGAAACCGGCGACTTCGTCGCGCACGGTGCTGGAATCATCTACAACGAGAACCTTGGCCATTTTATTATTCCCTCTTCAATACATCGGTTAAAACAATTCGAGTTCGCCGGAGACTTCTTCGACTGCGCTGTCATCCCAGGCAAAATCCACGGTAGCGTAATCGCACAGGCACAGCGTCGCCGACAGCCGCAGCGTATCGTTGATGACGATGGCGTAGCGTGCGGTAAAGCCCGGATCCAGTTCGCGCAGGAACATCGCGCAGCGGCTGTCGAGCGTGAACGGTGTCGACATGCCAAGATCGGGGAAATGCTTGAGCAGTTCCTGGTTGACTGCGCCGCAGCACAGGTTGGCGGTCTCGTAGAACACCTCGCGAAAACACCTGCCTTCGACCTCGCCCGCAAAGTAGGCCTGGGTTTCCGGCGTCTCATCAATGTGGAACATCATCAACAGGCGGAAATGCAACGATGAAATCGTAAGGACCACCATGCTCTTGCTGTCCTGTTCCTGTCCATGGTGCTGGTCGCGGTCACGCGGCAAGGGTCTGACTTCGCAGGTATCGCCGGCATGCAGCGCCATCCTGGATTGCACCGCGCGCGTAAAGATCCCATCGAGGCTGTGCCTGGTCTGTTCGGTGATCATGCGGCCGCTTCCGACCTTTCCAGCTTTTGCCGCAACTGGCCGGCATAAGCTTCGATGCTGCTGAGCGACGCCATGATCATCTTGCCGCCGGCCTGAATATCCTGGAAGGTTGCGGTCGTCGTCATGTCATTGCGGTGCAGACTGTTGCTGTAGTCGCGTGACAGTCCTTCCGTGCGCAATGCCAGCGACCTGACTTCATGGGCAACCACGGCAAAGCCCCTGCCGGCCGGTCCTGCGCGCGATGCCTCGATCGATGCGTTGAGCGACACGATCACGACGTGCTTGACGATGGATGACAGCTCGTGGTTCTTGGCATGCATATCCTGGTTCTGTGCCATCAGAGAATCCATCTGTTCATGCCAGCGTTCGAAGGTCGCAGCCAGTCCCCTCAGCCGCGCGGCTTCGGAATTGATGCGCGCCGCTTCGACACACCAGCCATGCTGGCGCTCGGCGGCTTCACGCAGCGCCGCTTCCTGTTCTTCCATGCGTTGCGCCTGAGCGATGACTTTGTCCTGCAACTGCGCAATTTCGGCCTGCTGCACATCCAGCGCGTGCTCGCGCTGCGCCAGTTCCGCGGCATGCCGGGCTTCAGCCTGTGCCAGCATGGCAAGCTGTTCCTCTCCTGCGCGGCGCAGTTCGATATTCGCCAGCAGGCGCGCTTTTCTCATTCTTGCGGCCGCCAGCACGGCTGCAAGAATGCCGCCGGCGATTCCGCCCATCAGATAATGCTCAATCACACCGCTTCCTTTTGCGCCGGACCAGCTTCATGCTTGTCGGCGGAATGTTCGTTTCCCAAATGCGCTGCCGCAGCGGCAGCGGCAGCGGCAGCGCCGTGCCGGGGACCGCTCTCCACCTGCGCCTGCATCGGTGCCGCCGCATCACCGGAAACAGCCATGCTGGCAGGCAGCATCACGATCGTACGGAACTGGCGGTAATCGGCGCCGGTCTTGTCGTCGCAGAATTGAATTTCGATGCTGCCATGTTCGCGCCGGATGAAATCCTGCACCGCATCCATGCCGACGCCGCGCCCGGATACTTCCGTCACCTGCGCTGCCGTGGAGAAGCCAGGCTTGAAAATCAGCTGGGCGATGTCCTCATCGCGCAGCGTCGCGTCTGCATGAATCAGGCCTTTTTCGGTCGCGATGCGACGGATGCGCGAAAGCGCAAGTCCGCGGCCGTCGTCACCGAGTTCCAGCTTCAGCATGTTGCCTGCCACATCAGCCTTGATCTCGATGATGCCGGCAGGCGGCTTCCCCTGCAGGCGTCGCACTTCGGCGACTTCCAGTCCATGATCCATTGCATTGCGAATCAGATGCATGAACACGTTCTTCAATACGCTGCCGGCCTGCGTGCGCACCCGATAGCCGTTGTCGATGATACGTACGGCGGGCGCTTCCTTTTCCAGCTCGCGCGCCAGCGAAGGCAGCGAGTCAAGCACATTGGCAAGCGTGTCGGCGAGCGTCTCGGTGCCGAGCAGGCGCAGGTTCCTGCGCACCGTCTCGTGCGCCGACAGCAGTTCATGCAGGTTGGCGGTATTGACGGTCTCCAAGCGGTGCAGGCTTTCGAGCACATGCTCCTGGTCGACCATCAGATAGCGACCGGCGCCGGCGCGCTGGCCGGGGCCCTTGCGGCCGAGGCTGAATTCATTGATGTCCGCATACAGCTCCACCATGTCGCGCACCTTGAACAGTTCCTGCAGCACCATGCTTTGGTCCCATGCCAGCTTCGGCCTCGGCTTGCGCAGTTCTTCATAGGTCTGCTCGGCGAGATGCACGACATTGGTCAGGTGATTCAGGCCATAGGTCCGCGCATTGCCCTTGATGGTATGCATGTTGCGGAACAGCTGGGCCACCGCTTCGGCATGCAGTTCCGGATGTTCGCGGATGATGACTTCGTTCTCGGTGACGAACTTCATCGAACCGACGATAAACTCGTGGAATTTTTCCTGGCTTACCGCCAGCACTTCACCGATGATTTCCAGCTTGCGCTTCTGCTCGCCGGCTTCGGCGGCCAGCTTGCGCAACTCGGTGACATCCCGCACGCACAGCATCAGGCGCACCGTGGTATCGGCGCCGTCGGTGATGGGCGACCAGCTCAGGTCGAGAATCTTGATGCGACCGTCTGCCATGGTCTTTTCGAATTCTCCTACCAGCAAATGCTGGTTGAACTCGAAATTCATCACATCTTCGCCGATGCTGGCGCGCACCGCCGCATCGATCTGGGCCAGCGCGTCTGCGCCGAGATTGGTACCGGTAAAGAGCAGCTCCATCAGGCTGCGCCCGACGATGTCATCGGTTTCCAGGATGGTTTCCAGATAGGCCGAATATTCCGGATGCACGCGCACGCCTTCGACCACGGTCAGGATGCCCTGCGGCATATTTTCCAGCATAGCCTGGATGTCGGCGGTTTTCTGCCTGACCTGAGCGGAACTCGCCTCGATCTTTTCGATCATGCCGTTGAACGCAACAATGGATCGGCCGATTTCATCCATGGTCTGCACCGGAACCCTGCGGGTAAAATCCTGGCTTGCGGCGATTTCGCTCATCATCGACTGCATCCGGCTGATCGGGCCGGTAATGCGGCGGTAGAGCAGCATGCCTACTGCCGACAGTACGATGGCTGCCAGCAGCGTCACGACGGAAAGCGTAGTGGTGGTGGTGGCCAGATTGTCGTTGAGCACGGCGATTGCCTCGTCCTTGGCCCGGTTCTTTTCGATGCGCAGGGTCTCTACAATCTGTTCAAGCTCGCCCTGGTACTGGACCACATTGCCAAACAAGCTGGCCTGGGCCAGTTCGTCCTTGCCGGACTCCTTGAAACGGATGGTTTCCGCGATGGACGTGAAGTAATTGTCGAGGCTTTCACCCACCTGCTCCATCAGGCCCTTCTGCCGATCGCCGGTGGCTTGCGCTGTCTGCTGCTCGATAGCTTCGCGCAGCTGCTTCTGGGATATCCCCAACTTTTCCTTCGCCTGCTCCATCATCTGCCTGTCAGGCGCGCTGACCAGCACGATCGTGGCAAGCTGCACATCCTTGAGCCGGGAAACGAGGTCGGCGGAAGCGAGCGCGCTAGGCACCACGCCTTCTGTCACCAGCTTCACTTGCGTCGCGCCCTCGCGGGACTGCTGGAAAGCATAGCCGCCGATACCGCAGATGGCGGCAAACATCAGAACGACCAGCAGGGTGATACGTTGTCGGATAGTCATGCTTATGGGCTAATGCTCATGTAATTAAGAATGCGTGCATTGTCGTAAAGAAATATGACAAGCCTATTAATATCATCCGCTGATGAAATTTTCGGCAATGAAAGTCCTCCAATATCTAAATTCCTCTATCGATGGAGCGGCCTGTCATGAGCTGGAAACCCATGGAATCTATCGCGCACCGGCACAGGGCGACCCGGCTCTCCATTTTGGCCGCAGCAGTCATGCTGGGTGCCTGTGCCGGTCTCGGACCGAGAGGCGATGGACCGATAGCCTGGGAAACCATCGACTCGGATGTCTATTCCGGCGTGATGACGGAGATGAAGGTCGTCATTCGGGACCAGCGAAACTGGGCTCGCCTTTGGTCCGAGCACAAGGGCAACCGCCATCATCCCTTTCCTCTGCCACGGATAGATTTCAGCGAGGAGATGGTGGCTGGCATCTTTACCGGCGAACGCCCGAACGGTTGCCATGCCGTTCGCATCCAGCGCGTACACCGCAGGGCAGGGACAATCATTGTTGAATACAGCGAAAGGACGCCTTCAGGACCTCGCATCTGCAACTACGCCGTGACGCATCCCTCCCACCTGATCGCACTTCCAAGCTCCAGGGAACCGATCGAATTCATCCGTACGCCGGACCGGCCAAGCTGACGCTTTTTTAACAAAGCGACGTCATCGCTTGCAGATTGGTAAGAACTGTTGGACAGACCGTCCGTCGATCCGACAGGTCTTGGCAAAAGTCAGCACCGAAAACCGGCTTTCAATGAATAATAATTGCAAGAACACTGGTTCAAGGGTACCTGATGGAAACAGAAATGAAACTACTGATCGACGAAAGCCTCTTGGGCAAGCTCGACGACCTGCAATTGCTCGGCCGCGTCACGGTAGGAAGACCGGCGGCACATGCGCAAAAAGATGTCTATTTCGACACACCGACCTATGACTTGATGAGCAATGGCATGGGTTTGCGCATCCGCCATGCGGATGGCAAGCGCATACAGACCATGAAATCCGGCGGCAGCGTGCAATCCGGGCTGCACCGCCGAAACGAGTGGGAATCGGAAATCGACGCCGACCGTCCCGACGTCGAATCGCTCAAGCGCATGGCCGAAGGGGATGACGCCGCGGCGAAGTTGCTCGGCATGCCGGGACTGCAGGACAAGCTGCAACCGATCTTCACCCTCGACATCGAGCGCACGGTCCGCCAGTTGCGTTTGCCTGCGGGCGAAGAAGTGGAGATGGCAATCGACCGCGGACATATCGTGCATGGAGACAAGCGCGAGCCGGTCTCGGAGATCGAGCTGGAAATCAAATCCGGGTTGCCGCATCGGCTGTTCGGCTTCGCGCTGGAACTGCTTGACGCCATTCCCATGCGTATCGGTTCGCTGAGCAAGGCTGAACGCGGCTATGCACTGCTGGCACGCGCCAAGCCCAAGGTCGTTAAGGCGCAAAAGCTGGTATTGAAAAAGGACATGAGCGTCGAGCAGGCATTCATCGCCATCGTGTCGAATTGCCTTGCGCAGATACATGGCAACGAGCAACGCGTCATGCATGACACCGACGCGGAAAGCGTACACCAGATGCGCGTAGGATTGCGCCGCCTGCGGTCGGCACTGGACATGTTCGAAGATATCATCGCCTGCCCGGCCGTCATTCAGGAAGAGCTCAAGCAGCTTGCAGGCCGCCTCGGCGCCGCGCGGGACTGGCAGGTGCTGGCCGGCTCCACGCTGGACCAGGTGACTGCGCATGCGCCGAAGGAGGTCGATGTCGGCAAGCTGATCGCCGCCGCCCATGAACATGCGGCAAGGCATCGCGCCGAAGCGGCGAAAGAAGTGGCATCGCTCGCCTATACCCGCCTGCAGCTTCAGCTCGCCGAGTGGCTGGGCGGCAAACAATGGCGGGAAAGCCTCGACGACGGCGCCACCGGCCAGCTCGACGTGCCGGTAACGGCTTTCGCGAAATCCATGCTCAAGCATGATGAGCGACGCCTGCTGAAGCGCGGCAAGGCCCTTGACGACAATGAACCGGAGTCTCGCCATCGTGTACGGATCGCGGCGAAGAAAGCGCGCTATGCAAGCGAATTCTTTGCATCGCTCTATCCGAAGCAGCGCGTGCGCCGTTATCTCTCAGCGCTTTCGGCAATGCAGGAAGAGCTCGGCTGGCTCAACGATGCCGCGGTGGCGACCGAACTGCTTGCACAGCTGCAGATTTCGAATCCTGAGGCGGCAATGGATGCTTCATTCGCTCGCGGTTATCTGACGGCCGGCATTTATGGCAGCGGCGGCGACATACGCCGCCTGTGGAAAGACTTCACGCACGCCAAGCCGCCGTACAAGCACTGATTGGAAACGGGCGGGCGCTGCCCGCCAGCTCCCAATCGCTAATAGATTTGCGGCACGCAGATTTCATGCGGTACCGGCCGCCGGGCGTAGTCCTCGCGCCGCTCGCGTTCCGGCAGCACGATGGGTGGATGCTCGATCTCCTGGAAAGGAATCTGGCTCAGCAGGTGATGGATGCAGTTAAGGCGCGCCTTCTTCTTGTTGTCGGCCGGCACCACCCACCACGGCGCTTCCGGGATGTGGGTGCGCTCGAGCATGATTTCCTTGGCGCGGGTGTAATCTTCCCAACGGCGGCGCGACTCCAGGTCCATCGGGCTCAGCTTCCACTGCTTCAGCGGGTCATGGATGCGTCCCAGGAAGCGAGACTCCTGCTCCTCGTCCGAAATGGAGAACCAGTACTTGATCAGCTGGATGCCCGACCGCACCAGCATGCGCTCGAATTCCGGAGCCGAGCGGAAGAACTCTTCATACTGGACATCGTCGCAGAAACCCATGACGCGCTCCACGCCGGCGCGGTTGTACCAGCTACGGTCGAACAGCACGATTTCGCCGGCCGCCGGCAGGTGAGCGACATAGCGCTGGAAATACCATTGCGTGCGTTCCCGGTCATTGGGCGCGGGCAGCGCGGCGACGCGGCAAACGCGCGGGTTCAGGCGCTGCGTGATGCGTTTGATGATGCCGCCCTTGCCTGCCGCATCCCTGCCTTCAAAGACAATGACGACCCGATGGCCGCTGGCGACCACCCAGTCCTGCAGCTTGACCAGTTCGCCCTGCAGGCGGAACAGTTCGCGGAAGTAGTGGCGGCGCTCTTCTCGCGCGACATTGATTCCTTCAGGATCCTCGCTCTTCAATGCGTCCTCGATCCTGTCATCCAGCTCCAGTTCGAATTCTTCGTCGTAACTGTCTTCCAGATCGCGCCGCAGGCGCTCCATCACATCGATATTGTCTGCTTTCATTACGTCCGTCGCCTTGATTTTCCTGTGGTTCAAATCTGTCCTGCAGGAATTCGCATGGATGGAATGCCTGCCGGGTGGAGCATAATCGAAGCAAGTTACACGCCTGTGTCATGTGGCGATCGCAAGAAATTTCCCCAAATTCAAAGTGGTAAAAATTTTCCCGAGATGCGATTGCTGTCATCAGCGTGTAGCAAATGACCGGCATCATGCGTGCATCTGCGGTACAGCCAACCGATATGGCTGACGGCAGGCAGGTATGCCGCTAGAGCCGCGCGCAAGCGGAGCGGCATGCCGACCAAACACCTCCCACGTTGCTGCCCGAATTGCTCAGTTAATGCTCAGTTAATGCTCAGTCATTGCGCTGCTTGCGGATGGCAATGCAGCCGGCAACCAGCGTAAAGCCGATGACAATGCCGAAGATGACCCAGAATCCGTAAGGATGATCGGCCAGCGGCACGCCGCCCACGTTCATTCCCAGCAGACCGGCGACGATATTGATCGGCAAGGCCAGCACGGTGACGATAGTGAGCACGAACAGGCTGCGGCTGTTCTCTTCATTGACCGCTGCGGCGATCTCTTCCTGCAGAAGCTTGATGCGTTCCTGCAGCGATGCCATGTCATTGAGCACCACCGCGAATTCTTCGGTGGCCTGCCGCAGTTCCTGGGCATCCTCTTCCACCATCCATGATGGCGGCCGCTGCAGCAGGCGGAACAGCGATGCCGGCTCCGGCGCAAGCAGGCGGCGCAGGCGAACCAGCACCCGCCGCAGCGAACCCAGATCGGCGCGCCGCTGCGAGATGCGTCCGGCCAGCAGGCTGTCCTCCACCTTGTCGACCCGCTCCACCGCCTCGCGCACTATATCGACCAGTACATCGGACTGGTCGCGCAGCAGGTGCGTCAGGATTTCAACCGAGGACCGGAATTCCTCGCCGCACTCCACCGCATGCCGCACCCGCTCGATAGATGCCAGAGGCGTGCTGCGCGCGCTGATGACGGTGCGCCGGTCGACACTCATCCACACCGTGGAGATATCCGAAGGCTCGAAGGAAAAGCGGTGCGAGACATCGTTGACGACCGCGATCAGGCTGTCTTCGGCTACGCCGATCCGCGTCGAGCGCGATGGCTCATGCAGGGATTGCCGGAATTCCTCGGCCACGATGCCGTTCTGGACAAACCATTTTTCGGTCGCGGTATTGGTGAGATTGAAATGCAGCCAGACGAAATCGCTGCCGGCAGCATCCGGCGGCGCGGCCAGGCACGCGAGCGCCTGGGCAGCATCGATGGTTGAGGGTTTTTCGCCGGCGGTAAAACGGTATCCCCAGATCAGTCCGGTTTCATCAGATCCGTAGCGGAACGCATCACGCTTCATGTATTTCCCGCTGCGGGCACCATTCCAGTGGCATGAAATTTTCTTGCAAGACGTTGCGACGCCGCTACCTTACCCTCCGATTATGACCGCTCCATGAATTGCGACTCTCAGCATATAACTTGCAATTACTGCCATATGCGCACGCAGCCGCGCCCGGAACAATAGGTCAGACTGCGAACTTGGCGAAGAAGCTTTCGGCGGTGCGTTCGAACTGCAGCGGCGTGACCGCGATCTTTCCCTGCGCAATTGCTGTCGACTCGCTGTCGGGCGCGTCTTCCATCGCTTCGCGATGGAATTTCAGCCAGTGGTAGGAGAGCCCGCGCGGATCGACATGGTGATCGACATCGATCCGCTTGACGATCCCCCTGCCCTGTCGGGTGAAAGTCAATTCACCGGTCTCGTCGGCAGGCCGGTTCGGAAAATTGACATTGAGACAGGCATTGGACGTCCACTGAAGCTGCAGCAGGCGATGGATCACCGCAGGAGCATGGGTGCGGGCGCTATCCCAGGGCACCGCGCGGCGGTCGCTGAAGGCCTGGCTCAATGCAATCGACCGTATGCCGAACAGCATGCCGGTCATCGCCGCGCCCACCGTCCCGGAAAACACCGTTTCGACGCCGATATTGGCGCCGCGATTGACGCCCGACAGGATCAGCGAAGGCGGCTGGTCGGTCATCAGGTGGCGGACGGCCATCACCACGCAGTCGCCGGGAGTGCCCGATACGCCAAAGCGCCTCGTGCCGCGTTCACTCAGTCGCAGCGGCGCATGCAGGCTGATGGAGTGCGAAGTGCCGCTCTGGTCATGCTCGGGTGCAACGATCCACACTTCATATCCGAGCTGGCCAGCGATGGATTCAAGAACGGCCATGCCTGGAGCATCGATGCCGTCGTCATTGGTAAGAAGTACGCGATTTGTCATGAGTGGAAAAATTTGAATTAAGAACGGAATATCGGGTTGATCCGGAATCGGAGCAACGGTTCGCGCCCGCCTTTCCGCCGGTTCGATATCCACGCTATCTGGCAGTGCTGCGCCGGATGCCGGGCGCCCCGTAGCGTATGCAGCCATACATAGCGGCGGCGGACCGGCGCGGAAGCTGCAATCGACATCTGAGCCATATCAGGACGCCTACATAAACGGTGAGTGCCGATGAACTTCCTAATCGAGCATCTTCTAATTTCATCCATGGCGCCGGTTGTTACGGCACCGTGCCATTCCCATTCATTAAATCAACGCACGGTCGCATGTCTGGCATATCCGGCTTCTGCCGTAGCGAATGCGATTCGATGCATCAATGCCAAGCGAAGCCATGTATCCATGCCTCCATGCATCCATGTATGCGCCTGATTGACTTCTCCTGAAAGGAAATGCAATGAGCTTCAATCTATTCAGTGCCAAGGGCACACCGCTCGACCGCCAGCGCTTTACCTGGCGCGACATGGTCGGCAAGCCGATCAGCAAGCTCGACGATGATGCCTTCACGCGAATCCGTATCATCCAGATGAACGGCGTCGAGCAGGAAAGCCAGCGCTTCCAGCACATGTGCGCGCGGCAGAACCGCGAATTGCGCATCCCGCTTGCCAAGGTGCGCCGCGTTGAACAGCATCAAGCCACCATGGTGAACTGGATGCTCGGCCCCGATCATTCGCCGCTGGAAATCACTATTGGCTATGAACAGGCTGCGATTGAAATCACCGCCGCCGTCGCGCAGCGCGAACCGGATCCCTATCTTGCACAAGTGTACCGTTTCGGCATGCTGGAAGACTTCGATCACCTGTATCGCTATTCGGCCCTGCTCGACCGCGTGGAAGGCAAGGATGCCAACAACATTCTCCAAAGCTATACCGACATCCTGCCGGGGCGGCCGACCATGGTGGAACACCGGGCGCCGGAGGACGATGTGCGCGATCACTACGACCGCACCACCGCGGCGCCGATCACCAAGCTGCACGCGCTGACCATCGTGTCGACCGAGTTCCAGGTGAACCAGTACTATCTGAATGTCGGGCCGCAGTTCGCCGACCCGGTCGCGCGCCAGCTGTACGCGGAAATCGCGTCGATCGAAGAACAGCACGTCACGCAGTACGAGTCCATGCTGGATCCAAGCGAGACCTGGATGGATCAATGGCTGCTGCATGAAGCCAACGAGGTGTACAACTACTACAGCTGCGTCCAGCAGGAAACCAATCCCCGTCTCAAGGCAGTGTGGGAGCGCTTCCTGGATTACGAACTCGGCCATTTCCATTATGTTGCCGAGCTGTACAAGCAGCACGAGCGCCGCGACCCGGTCGAGCTGCTTGCCGGCGGCGAACTGCCGGAACCGATCGCGTTCGCCAGCCAGCGCGACTTCGTGCGCCAGACGCTGCTCAACAAGGAAGCCGACCTGCGCACCAACGGCACCCAGTTCGTCGACAAGGCCAATGAAAGCCAGGCCTCGATCGACTACCGCGCGCACATGAACTCCGAGGGCTCTCCGAGCGAAACCGTCGCCTCCGGCTACATCTGGATGCCCGGCACCGAACTGGCCCGCAAGTCCGCCGTCGCGGTATGAAACGACATTCACTATTCACCGAATACCATTTTAAGGAAGAGCAATGAAAGAGCAGCCAAAAATGGGCGTCAACCGCACCGGCGCCCAGATGTCACCGTTTGACTCCACCGAAATGAAATCGGGCATCGACGCCATGATGCCGCCTGCCCCGGGCGACATGTCCGCAATGGCGGCCATGCGCAGCAGCTACATCGTCGAATCCGACACGGTCGGTTCGGTGCCCGTGCCCGGCTCGGTCAAGGGCATGCTGCAGACCGGCATGTCGGCACTGACCGGCAACACGCCGCAACTGCTGATCGACAAGCTGGGCGAGCGCCTTGCTTTCGAACGCACCGGGACCCGGCTCTACGATGCGCTGATCACCAAGGTAGCTGCGGTCGAGGAAGAAGGCATCGGCACCATATCGGGCGAAAGACTGATGCAGATCCGCAATGACGAAGCCATGCATGTGGGCCTTGTCGCCGATGCGATCGTCCGGCTCGGCGCCGACCCGACCTGCATGACACCGTGCGCGGACCTGGTCGGCGTGGAGTCGCTTGGACTGATGCAGGTGCTCACCGATCCCCGCACCACTGTTGCGCAGTCCCTGCATGCCATCCTGGTAGCGGAAATGACGGACAACAATGGCTGGGAGACCCTGATCGCGCTTGCCGAAGCGCAGGGACATGACGACATTGCGAACGATTTCCGGACCGCATTGGCCAACGAGCGCGATCATCTCCAGCAGATTCAGCGCTGGTTCGACGAAGCCATTCTCGGCGACTCGCTGCCGGCCTCGGGAGCTTCGGGGACCGCGGGTGGCGATGCGTCGCCGTCCATCCACTGATCACGGATAGGCATAGGCATTGGGATAGGCATAAGGATAGGCATAAGGGTAGGCAAGCGAAGCTTGTACCAATCCGAAGTCATGACATGAAAAACGGGATCGCGGAAAGACTCGCGATCCCGTTTCAGGTTATGGTCCCGGGACCGGTATCAGACGCTTCGCAATGCGACACCGAGCTCGCGCGCAAACTGCTTGCGGGCTCGTCCGTTTATGCAGCTTCCGATGCAGGCGCTCTTGTCGCGTGATTGGACCAGGAGCTGATCGCCGCTGTGGCGCGGCGCGCTGACGCGCACCCAGCAGCGCTCCAGCATTACGGTGGTGACATCACCGGCGCGGAAATACTCGATCATCAGAAAGCGGTCGTCCAGGACGACCCGGTCATGGTCAGCCGCGTGTATCGCATGATGCAGGAATGCGCCGCCGACCAGCAGCAGTTCGATCATGGCAAACGCCATGACCAAGGGTGCTCCGTTCAAGGTGAAGAACGAGGCCCAGAAAGCAGTGACGACGCATAACAGCAGGTAAGCCATGCCGAACTGGCGGGGTGACAGGGAACAGTTTCGCTTGAGCACCCATTCACTTTGCTGCATCATGGCCTCCGTATTCTGCCCTTGCATTTTCCTTCGTTGAAGAGCCTTACTTGATGACCGGGGGAGTTTCGAATGTATGGAATGGCGCCGGGCTAGGCACCGTCCATTCGAGTCCCTGTGCGCCATCCCAAGGCATAGCGGGCGCCGGCTTTCCACCCTTGATCGCGGGCAGCAGCACGGCGAACAGGAAGTACACCTGCGCGATTCCGAACACGAATGCCGCCACCGAAGCGATCAGGTTGAAATCCGTGAACTGCGCCGGGTAGTCAGCGTACCGGCGCGGCATGCCGGCCAGCCCGAGAAAGTGCATCGGGAAGAAGGCGACGTTGAAGGAAATGAGCGACAGCCAGAAATGGATCTGCCCGTTGCGCTCGTTGTACATGAAGCCCGTCCACTTGGGCACCCAGTAATAGAAGCCGGAAAACAGCGCGAACAGGGAACCTGCCACCAGCACGTAGTGGAAGTGCGCGATCACGTAGTAGGTATCGTGCACCTGGATGTCGATCGGCGAGACTGCGAGTATCAATCCCGAGAAGCCGCCCACCGTGAACACCAGGATGAAGCCGATCGCAAACAGCATGGGGGTCTCGAATGTCATCGAGCCCTTCCACATGGTGGCGATCCAGTTGAAGATCTTGACGCCGGTCGGCACCGCGATCAGCATCGTCGCATACATGAAGAACAGCTGTCCGGTAACCGGCATGCCGGTGGTGAACATGTGGTGCGCCCAGACGATGAACGACAGGATGGCGATCGACGCGGTTGCATAAACCATCGATGCATAGCCGAACAGAGGCTTGCGGGAGAAGGCGGGGATCACCTGCGAAATGATGCCGAACGCCGGCAGGATCATGATGTAGACCTCGGGATGGCCGAAGAACCAGAAGATGTGCTGGAACATCACCGGGTCGCCGCCGCCGGCGGCGTTGAAGAATGTCGTGCCGAAATGGCGGTCCGTCAGCAGCATCGTCACCGCGCCGGCAAGCACCGGCATCACGGCGATCAGCAGATAGGCGGTGATCATCCAGGTCCAGCAGAACATCGGCATCTTCATCAGCGTCATGCCGGGCGCGCGCATGTTCAGAATGGTGCAGATGATGTTGATCGACCCCATGATCGACGAGATGCCCATGATATGGATAGCGAAGATCGCGAAGTCCATGCCGGCGCCCATCTGCAGCGACAAGGGCGGATAGAGCGTCCAGCCGGAACCGGTGGCACCGCCGCCGAGAAAGAAGGAGCCCATCAGCAGCACCGCCGCCGGCGGCAGCAGCCAGAAGGAGAAGTTGTTCATGCGGGCGAACGCCATGTCGGAGGCGCCTACCTGCAGCGGAATCATCCAGTTGGCGAAGCCGACGAAAGCCGGCATGATCGCACCGAACACCATGACCAGGCCATGCATGGTGACAAACTGGTTGTACAGTTCCGGCGCGAAAAGCTGCAGGCCCGGCTGGAAGAGTTCGGCGCGTATCAGCAGAGCCAGCACGCCGCCGGAGAGAAACATGGAGAAGGAGAACCAGAGATACAGCGTACCGATATCCTTGTGATTCGTCGCCAACAGCCATCGGCGCCAGCCTACTGGAATATCATGTCCGTGCTCATGGGCATGACCGGCATGTGAGACGTCGAGGGAATCGGTCGTATGCATGGGATCGCCTTCCAGGTGTGCGCTGTCGGTCGCGATGAGACTGCGCCATGCAGGCCGAGTTCTTGGCATGGCCGCGCTTCCTGTACAGGACCAAAGCCTGGATCAAGCTTTGTTTGTTTTAACGTGTGGCGCACGCAGCCTTCCGGATCGCGACTGCCGGCGCCGGCTTCGATGGCGTTGCCGACGGCGTAGCAACAAAGTTGCAACGCAATCTCGTCACGCAGCGCTTCTACTTATCCTGGCAGGCGCCGTTCAGAATCGTTTCGATCGGTGAATTCGGAACCACAGGTTCCCACGCCGCGTTGGGATCGAAGAAAGCGTCAAGCAGACTGCCCTCGCCCATGCGTTCGGAGTGATACGTCAGATAGATCGCACGCCACCTGTTTTGCTTGCATTGCAGCTCGATCTGCACCTTGCTCGACTTGTAAGGCCCCTTGGCTGCCATCTTCACGGTGGAATGGTCAATCAGGTGCCAGAGCCGCAGGTATCTTTCCGACTTGCGAACCATGCTGGATTCAAAATAGAAGGCGTCGCCTTCGGTCTCTGCGACCTTGATCCATTTAGCGCTGGCGGCGGTGCACGCCGTCATAAGGATCGCAACTGCTGCGAGTTTTCTTTTCAACATACCACTCAGACACGATTTTGCAGGCGGCTGCATTTGCTATGCGCAGCCGCGCGGATTGACCACGGACGCGGCAGGTTACGTTCCGGAGTACCTGCCTCAACATTCAACGTGTCGGAGCATAACCGATGTGAGCGGACAAATTGCGTTAGCAGATCAATGAGTGCCGGATTTTTGAAAGCCTTCTTTCCGTCTCAGGCGAGCGCTCGAGTGGAAACCGGATGGCAACGCCTGCCTGACATTTCGGAAAGGAAAATCGCCTAACTCTTTGTCACAAAAGCGATTTTCCGTTCATCCACATTACCTGTGGAAAACTTTGTGCATAACACCCACTTGACACGGCAAACCGCCATATCTGATGGGGGATTTCCTAAATTGCCTTTTTCTTCAGCACTTTAGGGACCCTATAAAAATCAATGACTTAGAAGAAATCAGTATTTTTGAGCAGTCAAGTTTTCCCGCTGCGCGAAAAAATTTTTCACATTCGGCCTTTGTGAACAAGTTGAAGACCCGTCGCTTTTGTCAAGTGCAAAAAGCCACATTCTTGCAGTAAGTTGCCTTGCCTTTCCGTAGGAAAATCCGCCAAACCTGAACCATCCGCTTTCCCGCGCTATCCTATATCTTTGGCATGACTGAAATCGGCATCGGATTAGAGCTTGCCGTGGCAGATATCTGTTGCTGATAATAAACAAGACGTATAACCTCCGTTTCCGAACATTTTGTTAAATACATGACATGCTAAGCGGACGTTATGAAATTCCGCTGGTACTGGTCTCGATACTGGTCGCCATTTTTGCTTCCTATACCGCGCTCAGTCTGGCCGAACGGGTCAAGAAATCGCATGGACTGAGCGCACGGCTCTGGATCAGCGGCGGCGCGCTGGCAATGGGTACCGGTATCTGGGCCATGCATTTCGTCGGCATGCTGGCGTTCCGGCTGCCCATCCCGATCGGCTATGACATACCGATCACCCTCCTCTCGCTGCTTCTCCCGATCACCGTGTCCGGCATGGCGTTATGGCAAGTCAGCCTGCCGAACGTGAGGATATCCAACCTTGCCATCAGTGCGGTACTGATGGGCATAGGCATCAATGCAATGCATTACACCGGGATGGCGGCCATGAAGATGGAGCCCGGCATCATCTATGATCCGCTGCTCTTCGTCGCCTCCGTGGCGATTGCCATCGTTGCATCTGCCGGCGCCTTGTGGATCGGGTTCAAGCTTGGCGACAACATGCGCCACGCCTGGTTGCTGCGGATCGGAGCAGCGGTCGTGATGGGATTCGCCATCGTCGGCATGCATTACACCGGCATGGCGGCCGCAAGCTTCCCGCTCGGCAGCGTCTGTACAGCAGCTTCGCGCGGCGTCAGCCAGGACGCGCTCGCGATCCTGGTCATCATCGCCACCGTCGGCGTCCTGACCATTGCGCTGATGGCATCCATCTACGACGCCCGCCTCGAGTCCGGATCGCGCAACCTTGCGCAATCCCGGGCGACGGCCGACGAACGCCAGCGCCTGCTGATGCTGGAACGCGAAGCCCGTAACCAGGCCGAACGCATGAGCGAACTCAAGGATGAATTCCTTGCCACGCTATCGCATGAATTGCGCACGCCGCTCAATGCGATTCTCGGCTGGGCGCAAATCCTGCAGCGCGGCGTCAAGGACGAAGCGACGCTGCGCAAGGGCCTCGACACCATCGAGCGCAATGCGCACGCGCAGGCTCAGCTCATCGAAGACCTGCTCGACATGAGCAAGATCATTTCCGGCAAAGTCAGGCTGGAAATGAAATCGATTGATCCTGTCAGCTTCATTG
Organism: Noviherbaspirillum album; assembly: GCF_035916955.1. Taxonomy (NCBI): domain Bacteria; kingdom Pseudomonadati; phylum Pseudomonadota; class Betaproteobacteria; order Burkholderiales; family Oxalobacteraceae; genus Noviherbaspirillum; species Noviherbaspirillum album. The sequence continues at coordinate 21,298 of NZ_JAWIIV010000009.1, forward strand.
AAGCGGCCATGGAAACGGTGCGGCCGGCTGCACTGGTAAAGAACATCCGCATGGAAAAGTCGCTGGACACGGATACCGGCCCCATCTACGGCGACCCGAACCGGCTGCAGCAGGTAATGTGGAACCTGCTGTCCAACGCGGTGAAATTCACGCCCCAGGGCGGCGCGGTGCAGCTGCAGATGCAAAAGCACGGGCACGAAATCCGCATTCGCGTCAGCGATACCGGCATCGGCATCAGTCCTGATTTCCTGCCCTATGTATTCGACCGTTTTCGCCAGGCCGACGCTTCGACCACCCGCCGCTACGGCGGCCTTGGATTGGGACTGTCGATCGCCCGCCAGCTGGTGGAGCTGCAGGGAGGATCGATCCAGGTCGCCAGCCCCGGCGAAAACAAGGGCACCACCTTCACCATTCACCTTCCGCTGCTGGAGGAGCAGCCCGAACTGGCAGCCTTGCCGCCGGAACGGAGCAGAGCAAGCGCTGCCCGGATGTTCCAATCGACAGCTCACGATCTCACCGGAATCAAGGTGCTGGTGGTCGATGACGAGCCGGATGCGCGCGATCTGGTCGAGCACATCCTGTCGCAGAACGGCGCAAGCGTCGTCACCGCACCAAGCGCGCTCAGGGCGCTGGCATTGCTGGCGGAGGCCCGGCCCGACATCATCGTGAGCGACATCGGCATGCCAGATGTCGACGGCTACGAATTCATGCGCCAGGTCAGGATGCAGGGGGAAGCGCGCGGCGAGCAGATACCTGCGCTTGCGCTGACTGCATTTACCCGCTCGGACGACAGAATGCGCGCATTGCGGGCAGGGTTCGCCAGCTACATGCCCAAGCCGGTCGAACCGATGGAACTGCTTGCCGCCGTAGCCCGCCTCAGCGGCAAGGTGGCCGAACCAAGCAAATAAGGGCCCTGCGGGCGTGCATTTGGCCTTGGCCGTCGGCCGCGCCCCGACATTCCGCCGCGATCCAACTGCGCAGTGTCGGCCTGAATCCGCCACACCGGCCGCGCCAGGCCCGGCGCCCAGGTCCGCGCTGCCAGCCGAATCATTGAAACCCTTTCCAATCAATGACTTGCAATGAAGCCGCCTGGCTCTGCCGAGGCTGGCACAGCCCCTGCTATATCTCCTTCAAGCGCAACAACACGCTTACTCCCAACCGAATCAACCCACTTCAGGAGAACCGCCATGAAAACACTGTCCATCAAAGACCTGTCCGTCACTTCCGAACTCGACGCCCGCGCCATGACATCCGTTCGCGGCGGCACCGGCTACGCCAAGATGCCTGCACTGTTCGTCGGCCCGCTCGCCAGCTTCTCCAGGCATGAGCTCAACTTCGGCGCAGCGCAGGGGCTCGGCCAGGAGCAAAACACCCTGGTCAACAACGGCAACAACGTCGCCTTTGCCTCCGGCATCAAGTCCAACGTCAATCCGACACAGAGCGGCAAGAACACCATCAACTTCATGTCGTGATCATGCCGTGAGTTCGGAAGCCGGTGGAGGCCCTGCCTCCACTACGCCCCTGCTTTCGCCCATGCACATGTTTCTCATCCATTCACTCATAGCAGCAAGGAGCATCCCATGTCCATCCAGATCGACAACCTCCCCGGCGCCGCTGACCTTGACAAGCGCTCGATGGCGCGTGTGCGCGGCGGCAATTCCTGGCTCGCCGGCCTCGGCCCGATCGCCAACGTCAATGTCGGCGTCAACCAGAATCTGACGCAGCTGCAGAATGTCGAGGTCAACACCCTTAACAATGTCGGCTCCATCGGTGCGGGCTTCCTGCCGCCGAAGATCAATGTCAGCCCGAGCCAGTTCGGCGCCCTGGGCGTCATCCTGTGACCGCACCAAGGCAGCGCTCCGCTGCCATCTTTATTCCCTGCAAACGAACAAGCTTGAAACGGTGATCATTCCTTTGCCACCCTTGCTGTCAGCATGGCAGTCATTTCATCGGCTCTTGTCGCCGATGCGGCGGATGCGGCTGGTGATGCCGTACGCAGCGTCCGGGATTTCCATCCCTGCATGGCCTGCCATTCCGTGATCTGAAGACGGTTTCCAACACATGGCGCGGGACTTCACCCAGCAGGATGGCATGAAAGGAAAACGCCGACTTGGGGAATGAGGCGATGCGCCATTCCCAACTGCCGGTGTCGGCCGGTTCCGAGGTGTGCCAGCCGATCAAAGAATACCGCGTTCGAAACCCGCACTGCCGTCACCACTGCCGTCACGGCGGCTGTATTTCACCCAGCAGCGCAGTGAAGTGGAACTATCCCGAAGATACTGCCACACAAGCAGGCTCGTGAAGAAGAGAGATGCTGCCGTGCCCCCAGGCATGCAGTTGCATCTTGAATCAAGCGGCTGGCTCATGGAGCCGATCCGACCGAAGTTCCACCTTCAAATTCCAGATGGAAAAGTTCTCCCAGTCTCCAATGCCGCAGCCGGTTGCATCGGGCCTGATGGATGCCTATGTCCAGGCCGCGACGCGGCGCGCAGAATCATCCCTAGCCGATAGTGATCAGGAACCGCATCGCACCCGCTTAAAGCAGTGGGCCCGGGAAATCGGCGACTGCATGCCTTTTCCGAACCGGCTGTTCGCCGATCATCCGGAGCACAACATTCCGTTTGAAACCATTGAGGTTGAACCGCACCACTTCGAGTTGGCCAAGCTGGTGGATGCCTTGGGCTGGATGACCCGCCTGCATTTGACCAAGGGTGGAGGATCGGCATCCAAAAGGCCGGAACTGTTTGCGTCGCGCGGCCTGAACTATCAGAAAATCAGTTTCGAAAGAGCAGCGGAAGACCGGGACGTATTTCTCGCATTGACGACCGGCGTAATGCAAAGCGGCAATTGCGACAGCAATGCGGTATTTGCTACAAACCTTGTGCGATCTCTTGATGCCGATATCCTGCGCGCCTTGGCGATAGATATTCCCTTGGAACGCATACGAGGCATGCAAATGCACGATTACGCGCATGATCATGTGTATGTCGCCATGAATTTTGACGACGAAGCGCCACGTCAAAGCGTCGGGCGGATCGCCGATGGAGATGGGCAATTCCGGGATGCCAATCTGCTGCCTGCTGCCGGGGCGACTGCATTGTGGTCGCTGGATCCCCATCAGCTCTATCCGATGGCTTGTCGCCATGATCATTCGACTTATAACCATCTGGATCATACGGAAGCAAGATCCCGCTTCACGGCCGGCTCCGAAGGCCATCTCGGCGTGAACACGCAATTCATCGAGGACGTCCGTGCCGATATCAACAGGCAGCTCAATTTGGGCGAACACGGGATCGACCACGCATTGCGAGAACCCGTCATGTTCGATGCAGGAATTCGCAGCAAGTTTATCGACCGTATCATGCGCGAACAGAACGTGGGTCACTATGCCCGGGTCGATACTGGCCGCCTCAGCCCTGCCGACCGCGAAAAATTTCAGGCCAAGGTTGCGCAGGTCGAAAAGGAAATCGCGCGCAAATTCCTGAAGCGCCTGTACAAGGCAGGGGAATTCGAGGAACACTGGTTCGGCCTGTGCCTGCCTGACAATCCTGCGCGGTTGTACCGCAACCGCACGACCGGCGAGACACTTGCACCCCGCGTTCCTCCAGCCTATTTCGAACGAACTGAAAAGATACGCTGGGCATACGACGTGTGGAAGCGCACTCGCCCGGAGCGCGCGGCGTTAAACAAGGAAAGAACATGGACTCGTCCCAGGTTCGATATTCATCCCGCCATCGAAGCGATCGAGAAGTTGCCTTTCCTCGCTGCCCTGGCGGCAGCCAAGGAACTGGATTTCAGCAGAAACCAGCGGCATGTCAGCCAGCTAGCGGCATACAAGATTGCATACGCTTCAATGACAGACTGGATCGGGCGCATGCACGCCGAAATGGATTCCACGCCGGATCTCGCGGCGACACTGCGGAAAGCGGGACTGCGCGACGAAGTGCGCGCCGCACTGGTCCGTGCGCAGGCGAATCTGCAGGAGATTGATGCAATCATGGAGACGTGCCTCACTCAACTTTCTGAAGCCCAGCAAAACGAGCTGCGTGCTTTTATCGCCGAGACGCGGCGCAACAATCCTGCCGGGCAGTTAGCGGAATTGGTCACCCGTTTCCAACCGGGTCGTCATGCCAGATTACAAGACCTTGTGACGCCGCAGATTCCGGCAAGAACATCTGGCCAAGAGGTGCGTCAGACGGAACTTGGGAGAGGAACAACGTGAGCATGGCCTCCGTGCCGTTGCGCCAATCGACGGCGCAACGGACTTCAGTCTCCATCATGAGTGATTTCGAGCGACTCATGACGTCGATCTTCACCCTGACCGGCCGTCCGGCTGCCTGCAACGGACCGCAGCGAACGGTCCGCATTCGAATCGACAACACCTTCGACCTCAACCTGTTTCCCGATCCCCAGGGAAATCTCGTCATGACCGGCAAAATTCGGCTAGTCGGCGACACAATCGATCACGAAAAATTGCACAAACTGCTTCAATTGAACAATTATTTCCCTTCGATTCATCAGATTTCAGTGGGCATCCTGCAAGAGAATCAAGGCGTGCAAGTCTGGTCGCGGCATCCCATGCACAAGATGCAGGGCAAGGAAGCGTTGCGCATGCTGAAGCTGATGGCCACGGCGGTGAGCCATGTCAATACGATTCTGACGACATGAGCTGGCGATGCAGGAAAAGGAAAAGGAAAAGGAATAGCAAAAGCAAGAGGACCATCAGTTAATCTGGAACATTAACTATGTAATACTTCGAGCGGCATCGAACTCAGTGACGTTACGGCAAGTCGAAACTGATTCCAGATTTAACGCGAGCATGCTTTCTCGATGGAATTCAAACAAGATTTTGATGTCAGCATTGCCGAACATGTGACCGACTCCGTTTTCATTACGGACACCTCGGCTCGCATCATCTATCAGAATCCCGAAGCAAGGAAAGTATTTCGGTTTTCCAATGAGGAATTGTTCGGACGTTCCGTTCGCGACACTCTTCACCATCACTATCCCGATGGACGACCGGTTCCGCTGGAGCAATGCAAGGTGTACCGGTCGGCTGTCCTGGGCGAGTCGGCGCGCGATTTCGTCTGGCAGTTCATCGGCCGGGACGGCAATGGCATTCTTGCGTCCTGTTCCGTCTCCCCATTCTTCTGCAAGGGAAAAAGGATAGGCGCCATTCTCTTTGCCACGGATATCACCGCACGCAGCAAAGCCGAGCAGGAAGCCGGGCGCAATCTTGAAAAACTCAAGCTGGCCATGGAAGCAGCCGACATAGGCATGTTCGACCACATCGTTGGCGAGCGGCGTCTTGCGTGGTCGCCGAAACTCAAGGAAATGTTCGGTTTGCCGGTCGATGCCGACGTGACCCTCGATACCTTTTATGCGGGCGTTCATCCGGACGACCTGGAAATCGTGCGGCGGGCGGTGCTTGAAACGGCGAAGCCCGGCATCGATGGGCGCTTCCAGTACGAGTTCCGCGCCATAGGCCAGATCGATGGCAAGGAGCGCTGGATTTCCACGCGCGGACAGACGCATTTCGGCCAGCATGGCGAGCCGGTGCGCCGCGTGGGCGTCGCCGTCGACATCACCGAGCGCCGCGAGGCGGAACGGCGCGTGCAGGAAGCCGCGCAGCACGACAGCCTGACCGGCCTGCCCAATCGGGCATTGCTCTATGAATACTGCACGCACCTGTTCGCACAGGCCGATCGCCTGCAAGCCGAATGCGCGGTGCTGTTCATCGACCTGGATCGGTTCAAGCCCATCAACGATCTGTATGGCCACGACGTCGGAGACAAGGTGCTGCAGGAAGTGGCGCGCCGGCTTCTGCAATGCACGCGCAAGGAAGATATCGTCAGCAGGCTGGGCGGCGACGAATTCATCGTTGTCCTGCCGCGGGTACAGGGCCAGGAAGATTCGGAAACCGTGGCGCGGCATATCCTCGACAGCATCCGCAAGACCATCCATCTCAATGGCTTGCAGCTCAGCGTATCGCCATCGATCGGCATCAGCCTCTATCGACGTGACGCGTCATCGATTGCCGAACTGATCCGCTATGCGGATCTGGCCATGTATGCCGCCAAGCGAGGCGGACGAGACACCTTCCGGCATTTCATCGCCGATTACCTGCAGCTGGCGGAAGACCGCGTCGAACTCGAGCAGCGTCTCAAGGATGCGCTGAGGTCGGGCAGCCTCAAGCTGCTCTACCAGCCTGTCATCGATACCGCCACCGGCAAGCCTGTTGGCGCGGAGGCATTCATCCGCCTGCCGGACAACAATGGCAGCCTGCTCAGTCCGGACAGGTTCATTCCGATCGCGGAATCCGCCGGACTGATCGACGAAGTCGGCTTCTGGGTGGTGCGCGAGGCCTGCCGGCAGCAGCAGCGATGGCGGGACAGCGGACTGGGTGTGGCCAGCATGTCGATCAATGTATCGGCCTCGCAGTTCAGGCATCCGGAATTCGCGTCGCGTTTCATCGCCGCTATCGACGAATACGGCACCGAGCCAGGCTGGCTGGAAATCGAATTGACGGAAAGCGCACTCATGGAAAATATACCGGATGCCATCAGCAAGCTCGACCAGCTGAAATCCCGGGGAGTGCGTATCGCGCTCGATGACTTCGGCACCGGATACTCGAATCTCAGCCATCTCACGAGCCTGCCCCTGGACAAGCTCAAGATCGACCGCTCGTTCACCGACAACCTGGAGACCAACGAAAACGGCAGATCGATCGCCGATACGATACTGGGCATCGGACGCGCGCTGGACCTGGAAGTCGTCGGCGAAGGCATCGAATCCGAAGAAGTCATGACCTATCTGCGCGACCATGGATGCAACCAGGTGCAGGGTCATCTGTTCAGCAAGCCGCTCGCGGCGCAGGAATTCGAATCCTGGTATCGTTCGCAGCTTGGTCTTTACCATTGAAGCCGGAGGACCATCTTGCGAGCAGCGTCCCTATCAGCCCAGATCATCATTGCATGAAGTGAAGAGACCGCGCCATCCATCAACGCAAGCCATCCCGCACCGCCGCCAAAGCCACGGCGCAGCAAGCAAGGCGCAGAATTCAAACCAACAGTTGGTCGATGCCGCGACGGAGGTCCTGTGTGCGCTTGATGCCACCGGCAAGATTCTTGTCATTAACAAGGCCTGTCTGCCGTCGTGGGGTTACCGGCCGGAGGATCTGCATCATCGCCGGCTTGCCGAACTGGTGCCCGAGGACGAGCGTGGCCAGTTCGAACACGCGATGCTGGATGCGCGCGGCGGCGAGCGGCAATTCACACTAACGTCGCGCTTCCTGCACAAGGATGGCGGCACCATTCCTACCTTGCTGCGCGCGCGATGGTCTGAAAGCGACAAGTCGTACTACTGCGCCGCGCAAGCTCTGCCGCAGGACGCAGATCCGGCGCCAGCCCGGGAACAGACACTGGCACGCGTGACGGCGGTGCACGACAGCGAAGAACATCAGCGGCTGCAGTCGCTGTTCGAATACCATCCGGACGGCGTGTTCGCCTTCAATCTTGAAGGCGCCCTGGTCTCGGCCAATCCGGCCTTCTCCGCCTTGACCGGCTATGCACATGACGACCTGATGTCGATGCGCTATCAGGCCCTGGTGGCTCCCGAGAACCGCAAGATGGCCAAGGAGCGTTTCATCGCCGCCAGCCAAGGCCTGGCTTCTTCCTTCGAAAGCGTTGGCTTGCGCAAGGACGGCACGCGGTACGACGCCGCCGTGACCGCCATACCGATGACGGTCGATCACAGGATCGTGGGCGTGCACGGGATCGCTCGCGACATCACGCAATTGAAGAACCGCGAGCGCTACATCGAACGCCTTGCCACCCATGACAGCCTGACCGGCCTGCCCAACCGAAACCTGCTCGATGACCGGATCCGGCATGCGGTGGTGCAGGCCGAACGTTCGGGCCGCCGGGTGGCCGTGCTCTTCATCGACCTGAACCGTTTCAAGGTGGTCAATGACAGCCTGGGGCACGACAAGGGCGATATATTGTTATGCATTATTGCCGACCGCCTCAGGCAGTGCGTGCGCGAGGCCGATACGGTGGCGCGCATCGGCGGTGATGAATTCGCCATCGTGCTGGAAGAGGTCGCCATGCCGGAAAGCGTCATCACGATCGCCAAGAACGTGCTGGCCGCCATCGAACGGCCCGTCCGGCTAGAAGGGCATCAGCTTGTCGTGTCGGGAAGCGTGGGCTGCAGTCTTTTCCCGAAGGATGGCATCGACGCGGCGGCGCTGCTGCGCAATGCCGACCTGGCGATGTACGAAGCCAAGGCCGCCGGCGGCGGTGCGCTGCGGCTCTACAAGACCGACATGGATGAACGGGCCAAATCCCGCCTGACCCATGAGCACGATCTGCGCAGGGCACTGGAACAGGATGAACTGGTGGTCTATTACCAGCCGCGCGTGGACATCAACAGCAAGGCCATCGTCGGCGCCGAGGCGCTGGTGCGCTGGAATCATCCGGAGCGCGGCCTCGTTCCTCCGAATGAGTTCATTCCCCTTGCCGAGGAAATCGGCCTGATCGGCCAGCTGGGGGAATGGGTGCTCATGCAGGCCTGCATGCAGAACCGCAGCTGGCAAAATGCCGGCCTGCCGCCGCTGAAGGTCTCGGTGAATCTGTCGCCGCTGCAGCTCGATCCGGATTCGACCATTACCGAGGCGGTGATGCAGGCGCTGCAGCGAACCGGGCTCGATGCGAAATGGCTGGAACTCGAAATCACCGAGACAAGCCTGATGCAGAACGTGGAGTCCACGCTGATCAAGCTGGGCGAAATTCGCGATGCCGGCGTGTCGATTTCCATCGATGACTTCGGCACCGGTTATTCATCGCTCAGCTATCTGAGGCGCCTTCCGGTAAATGGTCTCAAGATCGACCAATCCTTCATCCGCGATATCACGGCAAGCCGCGACGATGAAGCAATTGTCGCCGCCACCATTGCGCTGGCCCACACCATGAACCTGACCGTGGTGGCGGAAGGCGTGACGACGGAAGAGCAGATCAGGTTCCTGCACGCCAATGATTGCGACGAAGTGCAAGGTTTCCTCTTCGGCGCTGCTCTCCCGCCGGAGGAATTGACGCTATTGCTCGGGCAAACGCCGCATGGCCGGCGTACCGCGATACATTAGGCGCCGGTGATATTTCAAGGCGCCTCGCCGGTATGCGGACCAGTGCGCGGCCCGTCGTGCTCCGGCCCCTCCTCCTCTGCCTTGAGAACCAGTACGTAATCCTCGAGCAGATCGATGCCGGGCGGCGGTTCGACCGGATCGGGTTCGGCGACTTTTTTCCGGACGGAGAAGGAAAGATCGGCCATGTCGTACTTGCCGGTCAGGCCTGGGCCGAGAATCTGCTTGATTTCTTTATTCGATCTCACGTTGATTAACCTCTTGTCGGCAGACGGTGGTCGTCCAGGTCTCAGTATCGGCTTCTGCCCGCTCCATCCCAAGCGGAATCACGCGAATGATTGATGGAAGTAAATGGATGTCGGCAATTCACCAGCACTGTTGAGAAACGTCAATGGTTTCCTGGCGGGCACACTTCGAGCCGGTGTTCGAAGCAGCATTAATGTTGGGGTGTGCGGCTTGCAGCTAAAATAGCAAGATGTCTGCCATCTATATCCCGGCCACTGCCTCGCAATTGCAGCGGCATTTCAATGTCGCGCCAGCCGATTTCAGCATCGGCCAGGAAGTTGCGCCCGGCGACATGGCGCCGATGATCCGCATGCCGCATCCGGGTGCCGAACCTGGAGAAAGGGCGTGTGCGCAGGCAATGTTCGGCATCGTTCCCCACTGGGCGGAAATGAAGATAACCAGCCAGACCTTCAGCGTGCGCAGCGAAGCGCCGGAGGGCAAGCCGGTGTTTCGCAATGCATTCAAGCGCGGCCGCTTCTGCCTGATTCCGGCGGAGTGCTTCTACGAAGCCTCCTACGAGCATGGCGCGCGGAAGGTGCGATACGAGGTTGCCCATGCGGACGGCAGCCCGATGGCGCTGGCCGGCCTGTGGGAATTCCGGCCGGCCACCGAGGAGGCCGGCGCGCTTCTGTCCATGGCCATGTTCACCATCAACGCCGACAGCCATCCGCTGATGCGACGTTTCGGACGCCCGGGTGACGAGAAACGCATGCCGGTACTGGTCGATGCCGCCCGTTACGACGAGTGGCTGCATTGCCCCCTGGAAGAGGCTGCCGCTTTTCTGCGCCAGTATCCCGCCGACCGCCTGATTGCCCGGCCGAGTCCGAAGGCCAGGCGCAAGCAGGGGCAGCCTTCGCTTCCGTTCATCTGATGTGGATTTTCCCTCGTGACCGCCGGGTCCCCGTTTGCGATTCCTTCAAAGGCCGGCCCGGACCACTTGTCGTGTCGATAACGGACTGCCGTGGTATCCGCCTCTTTTTGTGCGCAAGCTATGCCGTCCGGCGCCAATACCTGCTACCCTGACATTCTCCGTCACCCGATCTCCAATACCCGATCCTCGCAGTATGTCTTATCTTCCGCTGATTCTTCCGCTGCTCTTTATCGTCGCCCTTGCCCTGATGCTGAAACATTTCCTTGTCTCGCTGGCATGGGCAGGCCTGCTTGCGGTGATCACCTGGCCCCTGCACGAGGCGCTGCTGCGCCGCGGCTGGACGCGCGCGGCCAGCGCAAGCGCCCTGCTGGGCGGCCTGATCCTGCTGTTCGCAGGTCCTTCGCTGTTCGTGCTCAATGCCCTCAGCGGCGAACTGGCGGCGGTGGAGCGCTTCATCGGCAGGCAGAACACGGCCGGCATTCCGGTGCCGGGCTGGATATCGCAACTGCCCGTGATCGGCGGGCATGCGGTTGAATGGTGGAGCAAGCACCTGGAAGTGCCAGGCAGCCTGGCAGCGCTGATCCGCTCCACGGTGGGCGGCATGGTGCCGCAATTGTCGGCGGCGGCGAGTGCGGTCGGCTCAACCCTGCTGGCCAACGCGCTCTACATGTTCCTGGCCCTGCTCACATTATTCATTCTCTATCTGCATGGCAATGCGGTGCGCCACTATGTCGACAGTGCCGGCATGCGCCTGCTGCCGGCGCATTATCCGGTGCTGGCACGGCTGTTCCCGCTGTCGGTGCGCGGCACGGCGCTCGGCCTGTGCTCGGTGGCGGTGCTTGAAGGCGTGGTGCTCGGCGTCGCCTACTATCTCGCCGGGGCGCCATTTCCGGCGCTGCTGGGCGTCATCACCGGCTACATGGCGCTGATCCCGGGCGGCGCACCGCTGTCGTTCACGCTGGTGTCGCTGCTCCTGCTGGGCAAGGGCCAGGCGACCGCCGCGCTCGGCTTGTTTTGCTGGGGCGCGTTCGAGTTATTCCTGGTGGACAAGTTCGTGCGGCCGAAACTGATTGGCAGCCGGGTGGAACTGCCCTTCCTCGCGGTGCTTTTCGGCCTTCTCGGCGGCGTCTCCACGCTAGGCGTGCTCGGCCTGTTCATCGGCCCGTTCATGATGGCCGTGCTGTTCTGGTGGCTGCGCAACCTGCCCAGCACGCCGGTGCTCAAGCGCTCCGGCAGCGAACAGGACAAGGCGGACGATCACCGGGAAGCGGCATAGCAATCCGTCCGCCGGGTTCGATCAGGGCAGCAGCGGCTCGTTCCTTGCCCGCTTCTGCTCGATGGCGCCGACGATGCGCGGGATCGCCTGCAGCCGCTCGCGGAAGCCGGGATGCAATACCGCATAGCTGTTGACCGGCAGTTCGGCGACCGGCGTGGCCGCGGCGCTCTGCGCAACCCGTTCCCAGAACGGCGCATAGGCGCGGATGTCGTATCCGCTGCGGGCCAGCATGTATAACGCCAGGCGGTCGGCCTGGATATCCGCGGCGGCGGCATACGGCCGGATCTGTGCCGGAGCCGCGTTGGCCGGCGACCCGGTTTTCAGGAAGCGGTACTGGTCGATCAGCGCGGCGGCGGCACTGCGGTCGCCGGCAGCGAGCAGGTTGCGAGCGAATTCTCCGGCCATCACATAGGCAAGCTCGGTCTCCGACCTGACAAAGCCGAGCATGCCGCGGGTGACCATCACGCGGTAACCGTCGGCATAGCTGCCGATCTCTTCCGAATCTCCCAGTTCGATGCCGAAGGCGCAGGCCTCGGTCAGAGGCACGTCCAGCGCCACCGGCTGGCCTTCCCGTTCCACTCCCAGTTTCACCTGCTGCTTGCCGCGGGTTTCCGAAATGATCAGTACCGACGCTTCGCGCTCGGCCTGCGCACCGGAAGGCACCGGCAGGCCGTTGAAGTCCAGCAGGATGTCGCCGCGGCGCAGGCCGGCATTCTGCGCGCCGCTGCCCGGCAGGACCTGGATTACCTGCAGGCGCTCGTCCAGTCCGAGCGCCGCCGCGGCTGTATCGGCGAACTGGCTGCTATAGGAAAACCTGTTCTTGGCGGTAAAGCCGAGAATGCGGCGCGCATTGTTGGGGCAGAGCTCGACGTTGCGGATCATCAGAGTGCCGGCCACATCGTAGAGGCGGTTATGGTCGGCCACCCAGGCGCGCAGGCGATCGATGTCCTGCTGCGATACCACCGGCGCGTCGGGCAGCGGCCTGACGCTGTCGTCGCGCGCCACGCCGAGGTCGACCGGATAGGTCACCGCCCCCTCCGTCTGCACGGGCGCGGGCACCGGTGCGGGTACAGGTACCGGCTGCGGCACCGGTGCGGTCGCGGTCCTGACTGGCGGGACGGGCGTGTCGAGAGGTACGCGGGTTGCGCATCCGGCCAGCACGGCCCCAAGGCACAGGGCTAGTGCCAGGTTGCCTTTGAGACGGGGGGCTTGCATGCCGGATTGATTCGCAGGTTTCATCAGTATCGCCTTTCATTTCTTGTTTGCCTGGATCGCCGACGAGGGTCGGGACGGCCGTTGCGGATCTTGCAATTCGTTGCCAATGATAGCTCGAGTTTGCAAAAGTTCATCTGATGCAACCGGATACGGCATGCGCCGATACGTGATTTCACTTAAAAACTAATCCACGGGCAGCCGGGTCTATCGTGTGGCCCTCCATTCGCCTCGCAAACCGCCGCAAGCAAAACTACAACGAGACATGAAGCGATCACCCCAGCCCGAGACACGGCCGGACACTGCGGTCCGGCATTTCCCTTCCCTTCATTCAACGTTTCCAGCAAGGATCGGGTGTCCGGCTAAACGGACAATCGGCATTGCGCTGGCGTTCGTTCTGCTGCTGATGCTGCTGCCCCTGCTGCGCTCCCTGCCGTTTTACTGGCAGGCCTCCGTCGGGCATCTCAGCCTGCTTGCTGCGGCGAGACCGATCGATGCCGTGCTGCAGGATCCGCGCGCCGAAAATGATCTCAAGCAAAAACTACGGAAAATCGCGCAGATCCGCGAATTCGCCGTACGCGAGCTTGGCTTGCCGGAAAACGGCAGTTACCGGAAATATGCAGACATCGGCCGGCCGGCGGTGGCATGGAACGTGGTCGCCACGTCGGAGTTTTCACTGGAGCCGGTCGAATGGTGCTTTCCGGTCGCGGGCTGCGTGAACTACCGGGGTTACTTCAACAAGAACGATGCGATCGCCTACGCGAAGATCCTGCAGGACGAGGGATACGACGTGCACGTGTCCGAAGTCCCGGCCTACTCGACGCTGGGCTGGTTCGGCGATCCGGTGCTATCCAGTTTCATCCATTATTCCGAAGTCAGCCTGGTGCGCCTGATTTTCCATGAATTCGCCCACCAGGCGGTGTACGTGAAGGGAGATACCCAGTTCAACGAGTCCCTTGCCGTGGCGGTGGAGACCGAGGGCGTGGCCCGCTGGCTGGCACAGCATGGCAGCGAATCCATGCGCAAGACCTACGTCGCCTACCAGGGCAGGAAAAAGGATTATCTCGACCTGCTCGCGCGCTACCGCGACCGGCTGGAAGCCCTGTATGCCAGCGGCGCGGACGCGGCGGCCATGCGCAGCGAAAAGGCAAGGACATTTCGCGAGCTGAAGGATGAATTCGGCATGCTCAAGGTTGGCTGGGGCGGCTATACAGGCTACGACAACTGGTTCGGCCAGCGCCTGTCCAATGCGCACCTGGCGTCCATCGCTACCTACCATAGCCTGGCGCCGGGATTTCTCGCCTTGATGGCTCGGCAGCCGGGCATGCAAGCATTCTTCACGGCGGCTAGGGAACTGGCGGCCCTGCCCAAACCGCTGCGCGAACAGAAGTTGCTGGCACTGGAAGCCGAGGCAGGCGCACCCGCTCCCATGCCCCTGCACAAGCCGCAGCCCGCCCTCTCTCCTAAACCGGTCAGGCAGACCGTCGGCTGATGACTGACCCGGACAGTGGAAGGCACAATCGTGTGCCGCGCTTCAGGCTCCGCGGGTGGCCTTGAGCAGCACTGCCAGTTCGCCGCTCGCAATCAGCTTTTGCAGTTCGCTGGCGCCGCCGATCAGCATGCCCTTGACGAACACCATCGGGAAGGTCGGCCAGCCGGTCCACATCTTGAGCGCGTTGCGGCGGCGCCAGCCGCCCAGATAACTTCCATACTCCAGGTAGACATGCTGCAGGCCGGCGCTCTTGAGCAGTGCGCGCGCCTTGCGCGGAAAGGGATTCTGCGCCATGCCGACCACCACGATATCGTGCCGGTCGACGGCGGTCCTTACCTCGTTGACGATATCGGCCTGGTTGCCGGCAATCACCGCGCGGATGGCCGGATGAATATGCGTTTCGTCAAGAATGTTGCGGCTCATGCGAGCTCCCTCTCGTCTGGAAATGCGTAGGATATCCCGCTTTGCCGGCTGCCGAACCGCATCTTCCCATTGCCGCATGCGGTCATGCACGCGGCGAAGCGGCTGCATCCGATTTATTTCCCTTGTTCACTATCAGGCCATCCTTATAACTGGTATTGGCAGTTGACGAAATCGCCATGCCGCCGTCGGGCTACCATCCTCCAAAAAATCTGCGAAGAATCCACACCGGCCCCGAGTGGGGTGAGTTGGAAATTTGCTGGAGGCAAATGTGGCGAAATCGTCTCGAGACAAGGAGAAAAGCGTAGCAAGGCCGAGGCCTTGCGAGCATTTTTGACGCAGTATCGGCGCGATTTTCGTCCGCATTTGACCAACAAATTTTTAACACGCACCACTAGAGGCCCCGATCAACAAGCAGCCATGCGAGGCCAAGTCCGAGCATTGGAGGAGATACTGATGTCAGCACAAAACCAGACCGATAACGGTCAGCTCGATCCCGTCGAGCAGAAATTCCCCTTGTTCCAGCTCGGCACGCTGGGCTTCCAGCATGTGCTGGTGATGTATGCCGGCACCGTCGCCGTGCCGCTCATCGTCGGCGGCGCGCTGGGCCTGTCGAAAGCAGACATTGCCTTTCTCATCAATGCCGACCTGCTCGCGGCGGGCATTGCGACCCTGATACAGGCGCTCGGCAGCCGCTACTTCGGCATCCGCATGCCGGTGATGATGGGCGTGACCTTCGCCTCCGTGGGACCGATGATCGCCATCGGCACCGACCCGTCGATGGGATTGCCGGCCATCTTCGGGGCCACCATCGCGGCGGGCCTGTTCGGCATCCTCGTCGCGCCGCTGATGGGCCGGCTGCTCGGCGTGTTTCCGCCGCTGGTCACCGGCACGGTCATTTTGCTGATCGGCGTGTCGCTGATGGGCGTGGCGATCAACTGGGCGGCGAACGGCCAGCCCTTCGTCAGCAAGGTGATCGACGGCGTGGCCATGCAGGCGCCCAATCCCTCTTACGCGGACCCGGCCGCGCTGGCGATCGCCGCGCTGGTGCTGTGCGTGGTGCTGTGCCTGAGCCGTTTCGGCAAGGGCTTGATCGCCAACACCGCCGTATTGCTCGGCATCGTGGTCGGCGCCCTGGTTTCGCTCGCTCTGGGCAAGATGCATTTCGACGGCCTGGAGGAAGCCAGCTGGTTCGCCGTCAGCACCCCCTTCCATTTCGGCATGCCGACCTTCCACATCGGTGCGATTGCGACCATGTGCATCGTGATGACGATCACCCTGGTGGAATCGACCGGCATGTTCCTCGCGCTGGCCAACATCACCGGCAAGAAGATCACGCCGGAAAACCTCACCGCAGGCTTGCGTGCAGATGGCCTGGGCACGGTGATCGGCGGCGTGTTCAATGTCTTTCCCTATACCTCGTTTTCCCAGAACGTCGGCCTGGTCAACATCACCGGCGTGCGCTCGCGCTTTGTGGCGGTCGCCGGCGGCCTGATCCTGATCGTGCTGGCGCTGTTTCCGAAAATCGCGCACGTGGTGGCCTCGGTGCCGCAGTTCGTGCTCGGCGGCGCCGGTATCGTCATGTTCGGCATGGTGGCCGCGGCCGGTATCCGCATCCTCGGCACCATCGATTTCGAGAAGAACCGGCATGCCCTGTTCGTGATCGCGGTGTCGGTCGGCATGGGCCTGATTCCGACCCTGTCGCCTTCCTTCTTCCAGCACCTGCCGTCCTGGGCGCATGCGGTCACGGACAGCGGCATCGTACTCGGCACGCTGACCGCAGTGATACTGAACCTGTTCTATCACGGCGTAGTGTCAGCCGACCGCGCATTCGAAATGGCCGCTGCGACGACCCACGGGACGGAGTGACTTCATCAACCACGTGTAATCAATTCGATCATTTCTCAAAAATGTTGACGTAAGTCATCTTTTCGTCATCAGGCGCCGGTATGATGCCGTCATCTGCTGCACATGCAACCGATATGCATGGCGGCAGGCGCAACGCCCTATCGAGCGGATCAGGTCGGCAGTCTCAGGCAAACGCTTTGCAGCGGATGCAAGTGGGACGGACCGGGATCACGGATGGGGCGTTACTTTTTTGGGCGTGCATTATTGGTGATCCCATCGCGGTTCGCCAAGGTTGCTGTGGACGCCTTGGCCGAACAGTCGTTTGCGCTGGAGGATGAACGGCGTCATCGCGTCCAGCCATGACTCGTCACCTCAACCGGCTGCGGCCGCTGCACTGGCGCGTGCCGTATGCAGTTTCCTGTAGCTGTCAAGCAGGCGGCGGTGCCTGTCGAGGCCTTCCAGCTTCATGCTGGTTGGCGTCAGGCCGAAGAACCGCACGCTGCCGTCCACCGAGCCCAGGACCGCATCCATTCGCGGATCGCCAAACATCCGGCGGAAATTGACCACGTAGTCGTCCAGTTCCAGGTCGTCATCGAGCAGCACCTCAAGCACCACGTTCAAGGCCTGATAAAACAAGCCGCGCTCGACCGTGTTGTCGTTGTACTGCAGGAAGGCGCCCACCAGCTCGTGCGCCGCCTCGAATTGCTTCAAGGCGAGATGGATGAGCAGCTTCAACTCGAGAACCGTCAGCTGTCCCCACTCCGTATTCTCGTCGAACTCGATGCCGATCAGCGTGGCGATGTCGGAGTGCTCATCGAGCTCGTTGTTTTCCAGGCGTTCGAGCAGGGCTTCCAGGCTGGCCTCGTCGAGGCGGTGCAGATTCAGGATATCTTCGCGGAACAGCAGGGCCTTGTTGGTGTTATCCCAGACCAAATCTTCTACAGGATAGATTTCCGAATAGCCGGGCACCAGAATCCGGCATGCAACGGCGCCCAGCTGGTCATACACAGCCATGTACACCTCTTTACCCATGTCTTCAAGAATGCCGAGCAAGGTTGCGGCTTCCTCGGCATTAGAGTTTTCTCCCTGGCCGGAAAAATCCCACTCGACAAAATCGAAGTCTGCCTTGGCGCTGAAAAAGCGCCATGACACCACACCACTGGAATCAATGAAGTGCTCGACAAAATTGTATGGCTCAGTCACGGCATTGCTTTCAAAGGTGGGCCGGGGCAAATCGTTCAGGCCTTCAAAACTGCGGCCCTGCAGCAGCTCTGTCAGGCTCCGTTCCAATGCCACCTCGAAGTTCGGATGCGCGCCAAATGAGGCAAAGACACCGCCGGTCCGCGGGTTCATCAAGGTGACACACATCACCGGGTAGATTCCACCCATTGACGCATCCTTCACGAGCACCGGAAAGCCTTGCTCTTCCAAGCCCTTGATGCCAGCCAGAATGCCGGGATATTTCTCCAGTACTTCTTGCGGCACATCGGGCAGTGTCAGTTCACCTTCCAAAATTTCGCGCTTTACCGCCCGCTCGAAAATTTCGGACAGGCATTGGACCTGCGCTTCGGCGAGCGTATTGCCGGCGCTCATGCCATTGCTGGCGTAGAGGTTTTCGACCAGATTGGACGGGAAATACACGACTTCACCGTCCGACTGCCGCACATACGGCAGCGAACAGATACCGCGCTGCACATTTCCCGAGTTGGTGTCGATCAGATGCGAGCCACGCAGCTCGCCATCGGGATCGTAGATAGGCAGGCAGTATTCATCAAGGATTTCCGCCGGCAGCGCATCGTCAGGGCCGGGCTTGAACCAGCGCTCGTTCGGGTAATGTACAAATGCCGCATTGGCGATCTCTTCGCCCCAGAACGAACCGGCGTAGAAATGGTTGTTGTTAAGCCGCTCGATATATTCGCCCAATGCCGATGCCAGCGCGCTTTCCTTGGTCGCTCCCTTGCCATTGGTGAAACACATCGGCGAGTGCGCATCGCGGATATGCAGCGACCACACATTGGGAATGATATTGCGCCAGGAAGCGATTTCAATCTTTATGCCCAAGCCTGCCAGAACGCCCGACATATTGGCGATGGTTTGCTCCAATGGCAGATCCTTGCCCGGAATGTAGGTGCTGGCGTCGGACGCCGGTTTCAAGGTCAGCAAGGACTGAGCATCGGCATCCAGGTTCTCGACCTCTTCGATCACGAACTCGGGCCCGGCCTGCACCACTTTTTTCACCGTACAACGCTCGATGGATCGCAAAATTCCCTGGCGGTCATAGGCGGAGATATCGGCCGGCAACTCGACCTGGATCTTGAAAATCTGCTGGTAGCGGTTTTCCGGATCAACAATATTGTTCTGCGACAAACGGATATTCTCAGTCGGAATGTTGCGGGTCACGCAATACAACTTGACGAAATATGCCGCACACAAGGCCGATGAAGCCAGGAAGTAGTCGAATGGACCGGGTGCCGAACCATCGCCCTTGTAGCGGATAGGCTGGTCGGCTATCACCGTGAAATCATCAAACTTGGCTTCAAGGCGAAGCTTATCGAGAAAATTGACCTTAATTTCCATGAGGGAATTCCAATAATGGGCTCAAAATGACGTAGCCGCTATTATCCGTCGCCACGCCGGAGGCTTGTAATAAATCGACTTTGCCAAGCAATGGCCTTGGTTCGGGCAAGTTGGAGTTCGAAAAAGAAAAGTCGGCAAAAAAGGAATGGCGACAAGCGACGGACCGCGCGCTTGTCGCCATCCGGTCCCGCTTCACGCGGCTCCGTATGCCTACAGCAGCGTATCGGCCCAGATATTGCGCGCCCATACGCCGGCATACACGCCTTCCAGTTCGCTTGCCGCCGACGACACGCCGCCGGCGCCCGGAACCGCGATCAGCGTCTTCCTGCCCGCATCATAGGCATGCACCGAAGTCACGTGGATCACGTCCTTGTCGGAGACATAGCTGTAGCAGGTATTGGTCAGCATCGGCTTCGATTCCGGCGCTCGGCCGGCCAGGATGTCGACGATGGCGGCGGCGCAGATCTTCGCATGCTGGTTGGCCATGTGCGCCGACTTCGGCATCAGCGGCGCGGTCTGGATTGCGTCACCCAGCACGTGAATGTTTTTTTCCTGCGTCGACTCGAAGGTAAGGAAATCGACCTCGCACCAGCGTTCGTTGGAGTTCGCCAGTCCGGCCTGCACCGCGATGGCCGCCGCCGACTGCGGCGGGATCACGTTGAGCACCTTGCCCTGCACCTCGTCGCCGAGTTCCGAGATGACGGTTCGGGTTTTCGCATCCACATCCACGGCGCGAAAGCTCGGCCGGTAATCGATCAGGTCCTTGTAACGCTCGGCCCAGATGCGCTTGAACAGCGCTCCCTTGGATACCACATCCTCGTTCCCGTCGAGCACGACAAGTTTCGATTTCGGCTTTGCCCGGCTGAAGTAGTGGGCGACCTGGCAGGCGCGCTCATACGGCCCGGGCGGACAGCGGTAAGGCGCAGGCGGTATCGACATCACGAAACTGCCGCCGTCCTCCATCGCCTCAAGCTGTCGGCGCAGCGCCACCGTCTGGGCACCGGCCTTCCAGGCATGCAGCACCGTGTCCTGAGCGCCGGGAAGCTTGAGACCGGGCAGGCTGTCGAACAGGAAGTCCACGCCCGGCGACAGCACCAGCCGGTCATAGGCCAGTTCCCCGCCGCTCGCCAGCCTGACGATGCGCTTGCCGGCATCGATGGCCCGGGCCCGGTCGCGCACCAGCCGTATGCCGTGGCGTCGCGCCAGCGCGTCATAGCCGAGCGTCAGGTCGCCCAGCTGCTTCGAGCCGCCGAGCACGAGATTGGACAGGGGGCAGGAAACGAAGGAGGCATTCGGCTCGACCAGTGTAACGTCGACGCCGCCATTGCTCCACATGCGCAGATAACGGGCCGCGGCCGCGCCGCCGTAACCGGCGCCGATGACGACCACTTTCGGCCGTGCCGGTGCGGCGAACGCCGGAATGGAGGCGAACGGGGTTCCCGCGCCGAACGCGCCCAGCGCCTTGATGAATTGCCGCCGTCTCATCGCCCCTCCGGCTTTTTCTGGTTCGCGAGGAAACTGGCGATCAGGGCGATCTGTTCATCGCTGTAACCCCTGGCGATCTGATGCATGATCGTGGCCTGGCGCTCGCCTTTCTTGAATGCCTGCATGCTGGCGATCAGTTGCTCCCTGGGCTGTCCGGCCAGCGGCGGAAGGCGGCCGGCGCCGTTATCGGCCGCAGGCTTGCCGTCGGTGCCGTGGCAGGCGGCGCAGTTCGCAACCAGCCGGCGACCCGCCATGTCCGGTTCCGCCGCCGTGGCGCTCTGCGCCGGCACGGCGCTGCTGCCCAGCGAGATCAAAGCAACAAACAGTCGCATCCGCAGCATGGTTTGCCTCTCTTTGGATTTATCTTTCATGGCCGCACGCCCGGTGCTTCCAGCGGCATGCCCCTGGCCCGTTCGGCCAGATAGAGTTCGAGCTCCACCAGTTCCTGCGCGCCGAATGCATACGGCTGGGCGCGGACGCCAGTCATGCAGTTGCGCAGCCGCCGCTGCAGCGAGCCCATTGCCTGCCATTCCAGCCGATAGATCGGATAACCGCCGGGATGCGCCTGCGGAATCGGGCTGCTGCCAAGGCGCTTGCCCCAGTTGTCGTCGTGGCACTGGGCGCAGGACAGGTTGAGCTGGCCGATGCGCCGCAGCCAGTGCTGCCTGCCCTGTTCGACATGCGGCTGCAGCGCCGCATCCCGCGGCGGCGCGGTCGGGATGCCGCGCGACTGCAGCGCGACATAGCTTTCAAGACTGAGCAGGGCTTCGCTTTCGGGCGGAAAAGCCTCGGCCTGCTGCCGCTGCTGCCGACACTGGTTGATACGCTGACCGAGATTGAGCGGCTTCCGGCTTGCGGCATCGAGAGCGGGATGGCGCGCCGCCACGCCGCGCATGCTGGTCGTCGCATCGCCATGGCAGCTCGCGCAGGAACGATCGGCGCGGCCCGCATTCCGGTTCCACAGCGCCTCGCCTTCCTGCACCCACAGCATGGCGGGATTCTGGCTGTCGTCGCGTTGCATCTCCTGCGTGGAACGGCTCATGAAGGCCGAACCGGGCAGGCGCGCATCGGCGGACTGCTGCGCATGCGCCGCCGGGAAACAGACCAGTCCGATCAGCGTCAGGGTCAGCGAGGCGCGTCGCATGTCATGCGCTGACGGTGATGGCAACCGATTCGGTCTGGCTGAAGCCCTGGTCGCCCTCCCAGGTGAAGCTGAGCGTGCCGCTTTCGGTGGCGACCGTGTGGAACACGATGTTCGGATTGGCGGCGATTGCGGGATGCAGTTCGGCGCCGAACACGAGTTCGCCGTTGTAGCGGCAGGAGAAGCGACGGATGATATTGCGCGGCAGCACCTGGCCGTCGGCGCCGGGACGGTAGCCCGTCTCCATCGGATGGCTGATCAGCGTTCGGATCTCGATGACTTCGCCGCGTTTGGCGGTGGGCGGAACCTTGATGAGCGCGCGTGCCATGTCAGCCCTCCCCCTCGATGCATGCCGCCAGCGTGACCACCACGTCGACCGTCTGCGACCAGTAGCTGCCATCGCTGAGCCTGGCCACCGCCATCAGCTTCTGCGAGGTGGCCAGCCGCATGCGGGTCGACACCGCCGCCTTGCCGGCGCGCGGCCCCAGCGTGAATCGCGCGACGTCCGGCTGCGGATTGCGTTCGTTGAAAATGGCAATGGCGGCCACATGCTCGGCAGCCGTCATGGGGCTGTCGACGCTGACGGCAACCGGCACCGCATTGCCATTGTCGACCAGCGTGGCGACATCCAGCCTTACCTTGCCGGAATTGATCTTCGCGCCGCCGGTGAAGGCGCGTATCGCGGCTTCCATTTCCGGTGCGGCAGCGGCGGCGGGACGCACGGTCAGCCACAGCATCATGCCGGCGCCAGCGCTGGCAAGCAGCAGGCGGCGGCGCGATGCATTGCACGTTCCATGCAGCCGGTGCCGGTGATCGGCATTGTCTCGTTCAGCCATCACTTCGCCTCATCATTCTTTTCTGCGGCCCCATTGCGCAAGGTTCGCAGGTAAGCCACCACATCCTCGATCTGCTGCGCATCCAGTATCGGCTTGCCCTGCACAGCGGGGCTGACGCGCGCCAGGCCCTCCGTACGGTAATAAGAGGGCATGATGGTCGCCGGGTTCAATCGTACCGCGTCCGCAATGCGCAGTCGCAGCTGCCCTTCGCTCCAGCGCGAGCCCGCACCCGACAGATCCGGCGCAAGATTGCCCTGGAAACGCTCCTCCGGAATCGGCCCGGTATGGCATAGCAAACATAGGC
Organism: Noviherbaspirillum album; assembly: GCF_035916955.1. Lineage (NCBI taxonomy): Bacteria > Pseudomonadati > Pseudomonadota > Betaproteobacteria > Burkholderiales > Oxalobacteraceae > Noviherbaspirillum > Noviherbaspirillum album. The sequence continues at coordinate 44,181 of NZ_JAWIIV010000009.1, forward strand.
CGACCTGCCGGTTGGCGACGATGGCCCGGCCCCGGGCGACATCGCCGCGCTTGCCCTCCAGCGGCGCGCGGATCTCGTCGCCGTCGATCCGCATGGCAGGCGATGCATCGCCGGCCGCTTGCACGCTACTTGCCGCACCCGCCGCGCAACCCAGCAGCATGAGGGCAATCGCCCGCATGCCGGCTCACGCTCGCTTCAGGCTATGGTTTTTCAGCGGCAGGTCGCGGATCCGCTTGCCGGTGGCGGCAAATACCGCGTTGAGCACCGCCGGCGCCGCCACCGCGATGGTCGGCTCGCCTACCCCGCCCCAGAAACCGCCGGAAGGCACGATCACCGTTTCCACCGCCGGCATTTCATCCATCTTCATCACCGGGTAGGTGCTGAAATTGTCCTGCTCGATGCGGCCATCCTTGAGCGTGCATTCGCCATACAGCGCGGCCGACAGGCCATAGACGAACGAGCCTTCGACCTGGGCTTCGATCTGCTGCGGGTTCAGCGCATGGCCGGGATCGGTGGCGGCGACGATGCGATGAATCTTCAGCACGCCGTCGTCGCTGACCGACACTTCCGCCACCGCGGCCACATAGCTGCCGAAGCCCATGGTCTGCGCAATGCCTCGATAAACACCCTTCTTCAGCGGCTTGCCCCAGCCGGCGCGTTCGGCGGCGGCGTTCAGCACTGCCAGATGCTTGGGATGGTCGGCCATCAGCTTGCGGCGCAAGGCCAGCGGATCCTGCTTGGTCGCATGCGCGATCTCGTCGAGGAAGCATTCGAGATAGATCGCGTTCTGGTTCAGGTTGACGCCGCGCCAGAAGCCCGGGGGCACCGGCGGATTGCGCATCGCGTGGTCGACCAGCAGGTTGGGGAAGCTGTAGCCGATCGAGGCTTCGGGACCGGGAGAATTCAATCCCTGGAACACCACCGGATCCTTGCCGTCCTTGATGTTTTGCGGGAATACCCCGGCAAGAATCGATTGCCCGGAAATCCGCATATGCAGCGCGGTGACGTTGCCATCCTTGTCGAGGCCGGCGCTCAGCTTGCACTGCGTGATCGGATGATAGCGGCCATGCGTCATGTCTTCTTCGCGCGACCAGATCAGCTTGATCGGCGTGCCAGGCATTTCCCTGGCGATCGCAACCGCCTGCCTTACCCAGTCGTGTACCGCGCCGCGGCGGCCGAAGCCGCCGCCGAGATGCAGCTTGTAGACCTCGCACTTCGACGCCGGCAGTTCGGCGGCTTCGGAGGCTGCTGCAAGCGCGGCTTCGCCGTTCTGGGTCGGCGTCCAGACTTCGCAGCGTTCCGGCGTCCACTTCGCCGTGGCATTCATGGTTTCCATGGTTGCGTGGTTCTGGTGCGGATAGGAATACGTCGCTTCCATCCGCCGCGCGGCCGACGCCAGCGCGGCGCGCACGTCGCCATTCTGGTTGCCGACCACCGCGTCGCTGGCATCGAGGCCGGCCTTGAGCATCTCCGCCACGCCGGCGCTGGAAGCCTTGGCGTTGGGGCCCTCGTCCCATTCGATGGTGAGGGCGTCGAGCGCGGTCTTCGCATGCCACCATGTGTCGGCCACTACGGCAACGGCGCTGTCGCCGACCTGCACCACCTTCTTCACGCCCGGCCTGTCCTGTATCTGGGCGGCGTTGAAACCCTTGACCTTGCCGCCGAAGACCGGGCAATCCTTGATCGCCGCATTGAGCATGCCGGGCAGCTTCAGGTCCATGCCGTAGATCTGCGCGCCGGTGGTCTTGTCGACGGTATCGAGGCGCGCCATGCGTTTGCCCGCGATCTTCCAGTCCTTCGGGTCCTTGAGCGCGACGTCGGTCGGCGGCGTCAGTTTTGCCGCGGCCTCGGCCACCTTGCCGTAGGTGGTGCTGCGCTTCGACGGGCCATGGGTAATGACGCTGTTGGCCGCGCGGCATTCGGCCGCCGGCACCTGCCATTCGTTGGCCGCCGCCTGCACCAGCATCATGCGCGCCGCTGCGCCGCCCTTGCGGACATAGTCATGCGATTCGCGGATGCCGCGGCTGCCGCCGGTCGAGAAATTGCCCCAGGCCCGGTTGCGCGCCAGGTTCTGGCCGGGCGTCGGGTATTCGGTCGTGACCCTGGCCCAGTTGCAGTCGAGTTCTTCGGCCACCAGCTGCGCCAGGCCGGTCAGCGAGCCCTGGCCCATTTCGGAACGGGCAATGCGGATCACCACGGTATCGTCCGGCTTGACCACCACCCAGGCATTGATCTCCGGTGGAGTGCCGCCCTGCGCCGCGGCGGTGCCGGCAAACGGAATATGGAAACCCACCATCAGGCCGCCGAAGGCGGCGGCGGAAGTGCCGAGGAAGCGGCGGCGGGATGGATCGGCCAAACGCCTGGCGGGCATTTCAGCGGGCGTTTCGTTAGCGGCGCGGCTCATGTCGTGCTCCCGTCGGCATGCTGGATCGCGAGGCCGGCGCTGCGGGTATTTCCGCCCTTGGCCACCACCTTGATCGCCGCCCGCACCCGGTTATAGGTGCCGCAGCGGCAGATATTGGTGATCGACTGGTTGATGTCGGCATCGGTGGGATTGGGTTTTTCCTTGAGCAGGGCGGCCACCGCCATGATCATGCCGCTCTGGCAGAAGCCGCACTGCGGAACGTCGAGCGCGGCCCAGGCCTTCTGCACCGGGTGCGAGCCGTCCCTGGACAGGCCTTCGATGGTGACGATCTTCTGTTCGGCCGTTACGGTGGAAACCGGGCGCACGCAGCTGCGCGTGGCTTCGCCGTCGATATGCACGGTGCAGGAGCCGCACTGGGCAATGCCGCAGCCGTATTTGGTGCCAGTCAGTCCCAGTTGTTCCCGCAATACCCAGAGCAGCGGCGTATCCTCCTCCGCCTCGAATTCTCGTACCGTTCCGTTGACGTTAAGTTTTGCCATGTCTCAACTCCTTGTTGTTGGCGGGCGAATCAGGAGGATGCCGCCAAGCCTGCGCGGCAGTCGTCGCGGCTGCAAATGCGGCCCGGATATATTACGACTTCTTTTTTTTACGCGCTTGCCGACCCGCTGAACTCGATGGGAACACGAAATGATATTGATTGAATCTTCAGGAAAACGCATGGTCTGGATTCACAATCATGATCCCTGAACTTTCACCCATCCTTGACGAGAAGCCCATGGACGCCTCCCCAGACTTCGATTTCTTTCCACCCATCGAGCCGCGCCGCACGGGCATGATGCAACTAGACGAATTGCATGCCATGTACTGGGAGGAATGCGGCAATCCCGACGGCATCCCGGTGGTATATGTGCACGGCGGTCCCGGCGGCGGCTCGTCACCCGAGAAGCGCTGCTGGTATGACCCCGACGCCTACCGCATCATCCTGTTCGACCAGCGCGGCGCCTTCCGCTCCACGCCGCTCGCCGAAGTCGAGCGCAATACCACGCAGCTCCTAGTGGAGGATATGGAAGCGCTGCGCAAAATGCTTGGCATAAGCAAGTGGCTGGTCACCGGTGGCTCCTGGGGCACCACGCTGTCATTGGCCTACGGCCAGACCTATCCCGATGCGTGCCTCGGCTTTGTCCTGCGCGGCGTCTTCCTCGGCAGTCCCGACGAGATCGAATGGTTCCTGCGGGGCATGCGCCGCTTCTTCCCGAAGGCGCAGGAAGACTTCGTCAAGTGGATTCCACAGCCGGAAAGGCATGACATCCTGACTGCCTACGAGAAACGCCTGTTCGGCAAGGACGAGGATGCCCGCATGGACGCGGCCCGCCGCTGGTTCAAGTACACCGAGTCCTGCTCGCTGCTACGGCACGACCCGGCGCTGGTGGAGGAAGCCGCGAAGAACGATACCGTGGTCTACGGCACCGGCAGGCTCGATGCCTTCTACTTCAGGAATAGCATGTTTCTCGAACCGGGCCAGCTGATCAAGGACATCGCGCGCATCGCGCATCTGCCGGTTGCCATCATCCAGGGCGGCCATGACGTGATCGCGCCGCCGGTCGCCGCCTACACCGTGCACCGGGCATGGCCCGGGTCGGTCCTGCATATCGTGCCGGACGCCGGCCATTCACCGTCGGAGCCCGGTATCCGCCGCAAGGCCATCGAAGTCCTTGAATACTTCAAGCGCAACAGGCGCTTCGATGCCGCCGCCCTGCAGGCATCAGGACCGGTCTGATCCAATTTTTCAATCTTGAATTTTTAGAGAGGGTAATTCATGGCAACTGTTCGCCTCAGCACCAAGGAAGTCCAGGTCGACGACACCGTTTACATGTTCGATATCGTGCAGATAGCCGATGCATTCGAAGCCTGCGTGGCCACCGCCGACGCCGCTCATTGCGAAGTCGATTTTCCGCCGGTTTCGAAACGGCCCGCATCCGGAGCATCCCAGGCCGACAGCGCTCAGGACGTGTAATTTCGGACACTTGAATGGAGGGTGCGCCGGCAACATGGCCGGGATCGGGAAAAATGTCTGTCCGATCCCGGACACAAATAGTTTGCATGCCGGCTTTTTTCCCGTTTGTTCCACCTCCATCAAGGCAGGGGCAGCAAAAATGAACGAAACGGCAATATCCGCCTCGAAAAGGAATTAGCTTCTTACCAACGTTTATTTCGTCGAGGATACATGGATTCGATCATCGTCTTTAGCCACTTGCGCTGGAATTTCGTCTATCAGCGGCCGCAGCACCTGCTCTCCCGGCTGTCCCGCCACTACAACATCATCCTCGTGGAAGAACCGGAATACCGGGACGGCGAACCGGAGTTGCAGGTTTCCAACCCGCTTCCCAACCTGACCGTCTGCAAGCCGCTGACGCCGGTGCGGGAATTCGGCTTCGACGACAAGCAAATTCCCTATCTGCGCAAGATGGTGCGCGCCCTCGGCAAGCAGCATCCGAATTCCATCGTCTGGTTCTATACGCCGATGGCGCTGCCGCTGCTCGACGAGCTCAAGCCGAAACAGGTGGTCTACGACTGCATGGACGAACTCAGCGCCTTCAAGAATCCGCCTCCGGCACTGCTGCCGCGCGAAGATGAACTGCTGCGCCGGGCCGACATCGTCTTCACCGGCGGCCCCAGCCTGTACGAAGCCAAGAAAGACCGTCATCCCAATGTGCATTGCTTTCCAAGCAGTGTCGACGTCAATCATTTCCGCCAGGCCCTCGACCGCAACATTGCCCATCCCGAACTCGAAGACCTGCCGCGGCCGGTACTTGGCTTTTACGGCGTGATCGACGAGCGCTTCGACGCCGAGCTGGCCGGCCAGGTGGCTGATGCGCACCCGGAGTGGCAACTCGTGCTGGTGGGGCCGGTGGTCAAGATCGATGTGGCAAGCCTGCCGCAGCGGCCCAACATTCACTACATGGGCCAGCAGCCCTACAGTGCGCTGCCGCAGTTCCTCGCCGCCTGGGATGTCTGCCTGATGCCGTTTGCGATGAACGAGTCGACCCGCTTCATCAGCCCGACCAAGTCGCTCGAATACATGGCGGCGGAGCTGCCCATTGTCAGCACTCCGGTCAAGGACGTGGTCGACCTGCACAGCGATGTGGTGGAAATCGCGTCGACGGCGCCGGAATTCGTGAAGGCATGCGAACGCGTGCTGGCCATGGGCAGCGACGAGAAGCTCAGGAAGATTCGCCTGATGCGCGACAAGCTGTCCCGCACGTCATGGGACGTGACGGCCATGAGCATGCACAAACTGCTGGAACAGCGAACCCAGCAAGCCGGCAGCCAGCGGCAGGCTGCCAATGAAACGCCCGATCAAGCCACCGCTGGCTACCGTCTTCAGGGTGCTGCAACTGCCACGGGCTCCAATCGCGCAGCGCTGCGCGACTGACTAGCATTGAAAACGTTGTGGCGGCGGCATGGGTTGCCGTCACGAGCTCCGGATGCCTAGAACCATCCGGCGAGCACCTGTGCGCCTTCATTGTGCTCATATGTGCATGGCTTCCTGTACGCCCTCTCGTACATATTTCCCGACTTTACATACCCGACATACTCCATGGAACAAACAACAACCCGCCCGATAGAGCTATGGGGAGGACTTGAGTGCACCGTCAATCGAGTCCGCGACGACTATTTCAGCCAGATGGAAAGAAACGGCCATGCAACCCGCAGCGATGACCTGGAACGCTTCGCATCGCTAGGCATCCGCGCGATCCGCTATCCGGTCCTGTGGGAACGCACTGCGCCGGACGGCATCGCCACTGCCGACTGGTCGTGGCCGGACGAAAGGCTGCCGGGCCTGCAGAAGCTGGGCGTAACGCCCATCGTGGGCCTGGTCCACCATGGCAGCGGACCGCGCCATACCAGCCTGGTCGACCCCGGCTTCGCGGAACAGCTGGCCGAGTTCGCCGGCGCGGTGGCCCGGCGCTATCCCTGGGTGGAGTACTACACGCCGGTCAACGAGCCGCTGACCACCGCGCGCTTCTCCGGCCTGTACGGCGTCTGGTATCCGCACGGCCGCGACGAACGCACCTTCATCCAGGCGCTGCTGAACCAGTGCCGCGCCGTGGTGCTCTCGATGCGCGCGATCCGCGAGGTCAATCCGGCCGCAAAGCTGGTGCAGACCGACGACCTCGGCAAAAGCTACGGCACGCCCGAGATGGAAAATCTAGCCGGTTTCTACAACGAGCGCCGCTGGCTTTCCTGGGATCTGCTGTGCGGCAAGGTCGGCCCGGAACACGCGCTCTGGGATTACCTGACCGCGACCGGCATCGACGCCTCCGAATTCCTCTGGTTCCGCGACAATCCCTGCCCGCCCGACGTCATCGGCATCAACTACTACATCACCAGCGAACGCTGGCTGGACCACCGGGTCGACCGCTATCCGCCGGAGTTCGTCGGCACCTATCGCGATCTGCATCACGCGGACATCCATACCGCGCGGGTGCTTGCCACGCCGACGCCGGGCATCGGGCCGCTGCTGCAGGAGGCCTGGGAACGCTACGGGTTACCGCTCGCCGTCACCGAAGCGCATATCGATGCCAACCGCGAAGACCAGATGCGCTGGCTGCTGGAGATCTGGGAAGCGGCGCAGGAAGCTCAGCGCAGCGGCGCGGACGTGAAAGCCGTCACGGTATGGGCGCTGCTTGGATCTTATGACTGGAACTGCCTGGTTACCGCCTGCAAGGGCTATTATGAACCCGGCCCCTTCGACGTGCGCACTCCGCGCCCGCGCCCGACCGCCGTTGCCGGCCTGATGCGTGAACTGTCGGCCGCACGGCCGCTATCGCATCCGGTGCTGCAGGGACAGGGCTGGTGGCGCAGGCCCGGACGCTTCTACTGTCAGCCGGTGGCGACCAGCGCGGCCATCGCCTCGCTGACCGTCGAGCTGCAGCATGGCAGGAAGCAGGTCGTGCAACCCATCCTGATCACCGGCGCAACCGGCACGCTCGGACGCGCCTTTGCCCGAATCTGCGAAGCGCGCAACCTGTCGTATCGCCTGATCGGACGGCAGGACATGGATATTGCCGATCCGGCCTCCGTGGAGCGGGCGCTGCAGCACTACCAGCCCTGGGCGATCATCAATGCCGGCGGCTATGTGCGGGTGGACGAAGCGGAACAGGACAGCGAGCGCTGCTTCCGGGAAAACACGCTCGGCCCTTCGGTGCTGGCCATCGCCTGCATCCGGCACAATGTGCAGTTGATGACATTCTCCAGCGACCTGGTGTTCGACGGCAGGCAGCAGGCGCCTTATGTCGAAAGCGACAATGTATCGCCGCTCAATATCTACGGCAGGAGCAAGGTGGAAGCCGAGCGCCGTGTTCTGGACACCCATCCCGAGGCACTGGTCGTCCGCACCAGCGCCTTCTTCGGCCCTTGGGACAGCCACAACTTCCTGACGCTGGCATTGAAGACGCTCGCCGCCGGCTCGGCCTTCGTCGCCGCCAACGACGTCACCGTATCGCCGACCTACGTGCCCGACCTGGTCCACGCCAGCCTCGACCTGCTGATCGACAGGGAAAAAGGCGTGTGGCATCTGACCAATGCGCAGCCGATCACCTGGGCCGATCTCGCGCTGAAGGCGTGCGCGATGGCCAATGTCGACCCCAGCCGGCTGGAGGCGCGGCCAGGCAGCAGCCTGGACTATATCGCCGCCCGCCCGACCTACAGTGCGCTGGGCACGGAAAAGGCCGTGCTGCTGCCGGCCCTCGACGATGCGCTGATGCGCTATCTTCGCCTGCAGGAGCAGGCGGCTGAGGAAGATGCATCCGGCGCGGCGGCGCAGGTCGGCAACGTTTAATACCAATACCAATACCAAGCCATGACATGCGATGAAATCGCGTCTTTTTCCGTTTGGCCGTGTTGCACTCGTCATCCATAGTCCCGCTATGGATTCCTCCTGCGCCTCGCCAGCCGAAAAAACCATCAATTTCATTTGTCATGTCATGACTCGGGATTGGTATAAGCCTGCGCTTCATCCGGGCCGCGCTGTTTTCAGGCGCGGCCCTCTTATTTCACCATGACGCCTGCCGCGCTGCGCTTTGGCGCAACGCATGAAGCCCGCGAAAAGGCAAAACTAATTCTTTCCTCCACTCTCTGTAAAAGCGAAAGACTAAAAGAGAAGAAACTTAACGCAACCCAGCAAGACACTTCGCATAACACTCCAGGAGCGCCATGAACATTCCCGGACTTCGCGGCTTGAGCATCGGCAAGCTGATCGTTACGTCGTTCAAGGAATTCATCGGAGACGACATGCCGACGCAGGCATCGGCGCTGGCTTACCACATCCTGTTTTCCCTGTTTCCATTCTTTATCTTCCTGATCGCCCTGGTCGGTACGCTGCAGCTCCCGGATTTCATTGCCTGGTTGCGCCAGCAGGCCGAACTGCTGCTTCCCGAGCAGGCGATGACACAGGTCAACGTGGTGCTCGACGAACTGCGCGAACCGAAGGGCGGCCTGCTGTCGTTCGGCGCCGTGATTGCCCTCTGGACCGCCTCGGCTGCGGCGCGAGCCACCATGAATGCCTTCAATGTCGCCTACGGCATCCGCGAGAGCCGGCCGATCTGGCTGCTGTATCCGCTTTCCATTTTCTATACCATTGCCGTCGCCGCGCTGCTTATCCTTTCCGCCGCCCTGCTGCTGATCGGCCCCCAGGCCATGCAATGGCTGGCCGACCAGGTCGGCTTCGAGCAATTCTTCGTCACGCTGTGGACCTGGCTGCGCTGGCCCGTCATTCTCGTGCTGCTGAGCCTGAGCGCGGCACTGGTGTATTACTCGGCACCGGCCGCGCAGCCGCGCTTTCCCTTCATCACGCCCGGCGCCGTGCTGGCGGTGCTGATATGGATACTCGCATCCCTGGGCTTCGATTACTACGTGCGCAATTTTGCCAACTATAGCGCCACCTATGGCAGCGTCGGCTCTGTCATCGTGCTGCTGCTTTACTTCTATATTTCTTCGGCGGTGCTGCTGTTCGGCGCGGAAATCAATGCCTGCATCGAAAGGCATGCGCCGAGCGGAAACATTACCGGCAGCAAGGAGGATCTGCGCAACGCCAGCGTCAGCAGGAAGCGATCGGGATGACGGCTCCCGAAACCACAGGCAACATGAGCGACACCAGCGGCATCCCGGCCCGCCTGGACCGCCTGCCGTGGTCGCGCTGGCACTGGCGGGTGGTGATGGCGCTAGGCATTGCATGGATTCTGGACGGGCTGGAAGTGACGCTGATCGGCTCGCTGGGAAGCGTTCTTGAACGGCAGGATACGCTGGGCCTGACTGCCGCCCAGGTCGGCTGGAGCGGCTCGCTGTACATCGCCGGCGCGGTGCTGGGCGCGCTGGTGTTCGGCCGCCTGACCGACCGCCTGGGCCGCAAGAAACTGTTCATGATCACGCTCGCCGTGTACATGGTGGCCACCCTGGCGACCGCGTTCTCCACCGGCTTCGTGTTTCTTTCCATCTGCCGCTTCATCACCGGCCTGGGCATCGGCGGAGAATATGCGGCCATCAATTCGGCGATCGACGAACTGATACCTGCGCGCGTGCGCGGCCGGGTCAGCCTTGCAATCAACGCCAGCTTCTGGATCGGCGCGGCGCTGGGCGCGGGCCTGAGCCTGGTGCTACTCGACCCCGCGGTGCTCGGACCGGCGCTCGGCTGGCGCGCCTGCTTCATCCTGGGCGCGGTCCTCGCGGTGGCGATCGTCCTCGTGCGGCGTCATGTACCCGAAAGTCCGCGCTGGCTGATGATGCATGGCCGGGCCGACGAGGCGCAGCGCATCATAGAGGACATTGAAGCCGAGGTGGCGCGGCAGTACGGCAGCACGCCTCCGCCCGCGAGCGGAGGTCATGTTGCGGCCGCTGCGGGCACGCCGCCCATGCGGCAGGTGCTGCATGTTCTGCTGCATCGCTACCGCAGGCGTAGCATCGTGGTGCTGGCCATGATGGTGGCCCAGGCGTTCGTCTACAACGCCATCTTCTTTACCTATGCACTCGTGCTGACCCGCTTCTACCAGGTGCCGGACCACCGGGTGGCGCTTTACATCTTTCCTTTCGCGCTGGGCAACGTGCTCGGCCCCTTCCTGCTGGGACCATTGTTCGACAGCGTCGGCCGGCGCCGCATGATCACGCTGACCTATCTGCTCAGCGGCATCGGTCTTGCCCTCACCGGCTATGCCTTCATGCAGGGCTGGCTAACGGCGTTCAGCCAGACGCTGTGCTGGACCGTGCTGTTTTTCATCGCATCCACCGCCGCCAGCTCCGCCTACCTGACGGTCAGCGAAGTCTTCCCACTCGAAATGCGGGCCGTGGCGATCTCGATCTTCTATGCGATCGGTACCGGCACCGGTGGCTTCATTGCGCCGGTATTGTTCGGCTGGCTGATCGAAAGCGGGAACAGAACTTCGGTCGCCATCGGTTATGCGATCGGCGCGGCGCTCGCGCTGCTGGCGGGATGGCTGGCGCGGTCGCATGCGGTCGATGCGGAGAGGAAGTCGCTGGAGGACGTGGCCAGCTTGTCGGATTGAGCCTGTCCTCCGCCATGACATGATCTGCAATGGCGCGGAATCGTGTCGAATATTACCCGCGGCGGAGGGTGTTTTAAGAATCCATGATCAACAATTAAAAACTCAATTAAGAGCCGGTTAAACACCAATGCCGTTCAGGACGGGAACCCATCTTCTTCCCCTGTCCCACATCACTTCCACATCGTTAACCCTTTCGGGGGAGGTGCCCATTCCATCTCCAACCTGAATACAAGAATGCCCGGCATTGCAATGGTTTTCGATTCAAGAGGCGGCCACCAGATCGGCATACTCCTGATGCTTGCCGATGTAGTCCGCGATGAAACCGCATGCAGGTATCACGCGTTTGCGTTCTTCCCGGATCCGGTCCAGCGCCAGTTTGGCCAGTGCCGAGCCATAGCCCTTGCCGCCATGCTCTGGTGCGATTTCGGTATGGGTGATGGTGATGGCATCACCGGCCGGCATGTACTGCGCGAAGCCGACCATCTTGCCTTCTGCAATCAGTTCGTAGCGCTGCGCGCCATTGTTATCTTTCAGTGTCGTGTCGCTCATATCGTTTCTGTCCTCAAGTAGATTCCCTCGTTTCCATGGGCAAGACTTTTCCGCAGCCTTTATTGCGGCAGGCAAGTTTTGCGCGTTCTCACTTCGATGCACGCCGGAGGGAGAGGTTCTGCCGCAGGCTTGATTGCAACGGCGACATCGGCGGCCTGGGCCGGCTCCCGGTTTCCGGAAGCAATGCATGCGTCATTCATGTCGCACATATTAAGTCTGCCGAGCATGGGCAGACTCATGCAAACGGCCGGTGCGAGTGGCACCGGCCGTTTGCATTTAGCCTATGTTTAGCGTGTTCCTGATCGGAACAAGGCGGTCAGAACTCTTCCCAGTCGTCCTGCGCGGACTGCTTGCCGGCAATTGCCGGCCTCTTCGCCACGCCCTGCCCTGACTTCTGCACGGGCTTCAAAACTGACTTGCCGGTGGGCCTTGTGGCATCGATACGCGGTGCAGCCTTGCGCGCAGGCTGCACTGGCGGTGGCGCCACCCGCGACGCGGCGCTTGCAGGAATCGGCTGGTGTTGGGAATGTTCGAGCTTGAACAGGCCGACCGCTTGCGACAGCCGCGCCGCCTGGTTTTGCAGGGCCTCCGATGCGGCGGCGGCTTCTTCCACCAGTGCGGCATTCTGCTGAGTCACGCCGTCCATGTGGGTGATGGCGGCATTGATCTGTTCAATGCCCGATGTCTGCTCCTGGCTGGCGGCGGTGATTTCCCGCATGATGCCGGTTACGCGGTGCACGCTTTCGACAATCTCCTGCATGGTTGCGCCGGCCTGGTTCACCAGGCGGCTGCCGTTCTCTACCTTTTCGGTGGAGTCGCCGATCAGCGCCTTGATTTCCTTGGCGGCGTTGGCCGAACGCTGAGCCAGCGTGCGCACCTCGGATGCAACAACCGCGAAGCCGCGGCCCTGTTCGCCTGCGCGCGCCGCTTCTACCGCGGCATTCAGCGCAAGGATATTGGTCTGGAACGCAATGCCGTCGATTACGCTGATGATGTCGACGATTTTCCTCGACGAGTCGTTGATCTGCTCCATGGTGCCGACGACCTGGTGAATGACATCGCCGCCCTTGGTCGCAACATCGGATGCGGCGGCTGCGAGCGCATCGGCCTGGCGTGCATTTTCCGCATTCTGCTTGACCGTCGACGTCAGTTCCTCCATCGACGATGCGGTCTCCTCAAGGGAACCGGCCTGCTGCTCGGTGCGCGACGACAGTTCGAGATTGCCCGACGCGATCTGAGCGGATTCGCTGGCGATGGTGTCGGCGCTGGCGCGCATTTCGCTTACGATGCGCACGATGCTGTCGCGCATGGTCTTGATTGCATAGAGCAGGCTGACCTGGTCGCCCTCCTTGAGCTTGATCGGCACGCTCAGATCGCCGGCGGCGATCTGCTGCGTGATGTCGACTGCATATGCCGGTTCGCTGCCGAGCTGGCGCAGCACACTGCGCGAAATCGCGAAGCCGACTGCCAGCAGCAGGATGCCGAACACCAGCGCGGCGCCCAGGAACTCGACCGCCTTGACGATCATTGCTTCGTTAACCGAATCGACATATACGCCCGAGCCGATCACCCATCCCCACGGCGCGAATCCCTTCACATAGGAGACCTTTTCCACCGGCTCGCTGCTGCCCGGCTTCGGCCACATGTAGGAGACCATGCCGCCGCCGCTCTGGCGCACGGTGTTGACGAATTCGACGAAAAGCCGCTTGCCGGTCGGGTCCTTGTTGTCGGACAGGTCCTTGCCTTCCAGTTCCGGCCTGATCGGATGCATGATCATGCGCGGGTGCATGTCGTTGATCCAGAAGTACTCATTGCCGCCATAGCGGAGGCGCTTGATCGCGTCCATCGCGTTTTGCTTGGCGTCTTTTTCGGGTACCGTTCCCTTCACCGCGAGATCATGGTGATGAACCAGGATGCCATGCGCCGTCTCGACGATTTGCTGTACCGCCATTTGCCTTTCCTTCATCATCGACTGCTTTTCGGCATAGATGAAGACCGCGGTCATGCAGACCAGGCCGATGAAGGCGCTTGCTACCAGCAAGCCAAGTTTTCGGGTAATGCTCGTGGAAGATGAAATTTGCTGCGCGGCCATGATGTTCCTTGTCTTTATCGTTATGGCTGACCGGCTTGCCTGGGACGCGCGATTGCCTGGAATGCCATTGCGTCATGCCCTGCCATGCCGTCGGCCGTCTCCTCCTGACTGGCAAATTTCTTGCCGTCAATAAAGTATAGCCATTGATCATTGGAAAATGGAAGCCTTTTTACGCATGGCGACATCCGTTTAATTCCTGAATTTTGCCCGGTACCCGCATCATCCGAGATGGATTGATCCGAACTCGGTAATCACATGAAAACGATGCCATATTATTAATGCAATGAAGACAAGGTGACGCTTTTCTTCGATCCGTTTGGCTGCGTAAATTTACAAAGCATGCATGCATTGGCATCGGCAAGTCGCCCACCATTGAAACATCACCAAATTCCCATGTTTATGGCATGCGGCGGCCGCCCGATCCACGGTTTAATTGCGTCCATTAAATTAAAGGCAGATATGGACCGCAGGGAGAAAAAACTGACCCGATGCATGGGCGTCATGCTGCTCATGCTTGCCACGCTGGCGGCATTACTGGATTCGCCATTGCCGGCCCTCATGGCTGCAGTGGTCGGGATCATGTGCCTGTTCTGGAGCGCTCTCGAGAACTGGCTCGACCGGGAATAAAAGCACCAAAGTACCCCATCGAACCGTATTGCATTTACGTTCACTGCCGCACTTGGTTCGGTCAGGGTTTCAGTCATGGCCCGGTCACATCCCTCGGGCATCTTTGCCCCGTCTCCTCCAAGTGTTCATCGAATGGATTTTTCCCGCAGCCCGCAAGGACTGCGGGTTTTTTCTTTTTGAGCCCGATGATCGGCGGGACCGCCATGCTCAATGGCTTCGCGCATCCTGCGGGGCGTTCATCGCAAGCCGATTCGCCTCGTCGTCGTGCAGGAATCCGAGCGCCTTGAACTCCAGCAGTCAGCGGAACTGTTCATGGACGGCGGGCAGTCGCCAAGGCAATGGCTCGACGGGTTTTTCCATGCAAGCGCTGTCCGTATAATGAGCACCATGCCGCAATGACGACGACGCCGAAATATTTCCCCCACCATCAGTCGAGACAAAGAATCGCCGCATGAAACCACGTATCTCCGTTATCACGCTCGGCGTTGACGATCTTGAACGCGCAGTCCGGTTCTATCGCGACGGTCTCGGCCTGGAATCCGAAGGAATTGTCGGAAAGGAATTCGAATATGGCGCGGTCGCGTTCTTCAACTTGCAGCCCGGATTAAGACTGGCCGTGTGGCCCCGCAAAAGCATTGCCCATGACACCGGTCTCGCCCAGGATCCTCCATGCGCAACCGGGCTGACATTGGGGCATAACGTCTCATCGAAAGACGAAGTCGATGCAGTGATGGAGCAGGCCAGGCTGGCTGGCGCGGTGATCGTCAAGCCCGCTCAAGACAACTTCTGGGGCGGCTATGCCGGTTACTTCCAGGATCCGGACCGGCATCTTTGGGAGGTGGTATGGAATCCGGACTTCTTGCCGCAGGACTGAGGCAAGGTCGTTGCTCGATCCGCACGACGAGTCATCATGTTGAACGGCAGTTCATTACCCCATGAAGCATTGCCAGACTGCCAAATCAGATTCCTGATTGCCTCGCGCTGCATGCCATGACGACGAATCCGGCACAGCCCTGCCTTATACCAATCCCATGTCATGAAATGACTTGGGATTGGTATTAGTAAGTGACAAGCACGCCCAGGCCGACAACCCGCTGATAGGCGTTGTAGTCGATCAGCGAATGACCGTAGCCGGTAAAGTACTGCAGATATCCCTTCAGGCGGGGTGCCAGGGGAAACGCCCAGCCAAGCTGCAGGGCTCCCTTGTCGGTGCTGAAGTTGTAGCGGCTCAGCACCGAGACTTCATGTCCGCCGCTGCGCCAGGTGCCTACAACGTCGCCGCGGCCCATGTAATCGACAATGTCGGCATTATCGTCGTCGGCGCCTTCATTGACCCGTTTCCACACCCGTGCGAGCAGGCTGAAGTTGCCGCGTTCGAAGCCGGCCTGCAGGTAGCTGCGGTTCCAGCTGCGAGAAAGCAGCGAACCCTGTCCGTTCGATTCATGCACGAAGCCGGCGTTGAGGAAACGCAGCTTGACGCCGAGCAGGTCGAGATTGAGCGGCACCACGGCCATGACTTCCGGCTGGTAATTGGTCTCCCTGAACGGGCTCGACGCTTCGCGGTTCTCGGCCTGCCAGTAGCTGACCTGGGTATAGCCGAACCAGAGATCCACCGGCAGCCCGGCCGGGTTTTCCGCCATCTTGAGCTTGAAGCCGAGCTGGAATTTCAGTTCCGCATTGGACAAGCCGCCGGATTCGCCGATAGCCCGCAACGGCCGGTAAGGGCCGATGTTGGGCGAGTCGTTGTAGGTGGCGATCAGGTAGTTTTCCCGGTGCGGCCGGAAGTGCAAAGCGCCGCGCTTGTCTGCAGGATCGAGTTCCCAATAGCGCGACAGGTAGGAGATGTCGGCCGTTGCGGCGGTGCCTGCCGGCGTGTTCGCTGCAATCTGCTCCGGCTCGGGTTGTGGCGAGGCCGCCGCTGCGGCGCGCTCCTGTTCCGGCACGGGCGCGCCGCGCGCGATACGGTCATAACAGGACAGTCTTTCCTGATCGTCGAGAAGCGCAGCGCAGGCTTCGAGCCGGGTCGGCACGTCTTGCGCCAGCGCATGGCTTGCGGCGAGGACAGCGGCGAATGCGCCAAACGGTAGTTTTTTTCTCATCGGCAGACATTAGCACGCGGCAGGCCGATACGCTTTTTCAACGCCTCCTTGCCGAATCAGGTATCGAAGAACTCGACCCTTCCGTCATCCAGGTCATAGCGGGCGCCGACGATCATCAGCTTGCCGCTCCTGATCGGCTCGGCGAGCATGGCTTCCGTTGTCCGCAGGCGCTCCACCACCCGCATGACGTTGTGCCGGACTGCCGCATCGAGAAGCCCATCGCGCGAGACCTTGTCCCTGGCCTTGATGGACGCTTGCGCCTTCAGCACGGCCGGCACGATGGGTTCGATCATTTGCCCGATACTGCCGGGGAAAATCGCATTCTTTTCCACGACGCTGAGCGCAGCATCGACCGCACCGCACCGCTCGTGCCCCAACACGACAATGAGCGGCACGCCAAGTTCGGCGACCGCATATTGGATGCTTCCCATCGCAATGGTATCCACCGTATTGCCGGCATTACGCACGATAAAGAGTTCGCCCAAGCCGCGGCCGAACAATAATTCCGGCGGCACCCGGGAATCCGAGCAGCTGACAAGCACCGCGAATGGCTGCTGCCCTCTCGCGATTTCGAGCCTGCGTTCCTTGCTTTGCACCGAAGTCTGCGGGGCGTCGTTGAGAAATCTTTCGTTACCGTCCTTCAGCGCCTGCAATGCCTGCTCCGCCGTCATGGCGGTCTTCTTCGACGGTGCTGCGTGAGACCATGCCGCAGCGCTTGCCGTCCCCAGCGCAATACCGCCGCAACAAAAGGCTTTCAATAAACGACGCTTGTCGACATCAGGTGACTGCATGGATTCCCCTTCAAGTTCAAAGTTGTGTTTGAGCAAAAAGGTGCCATGCAGTTCAACGCAATTCTTCGATCATCCGACAGTGCGCAGGATGATCCTCTATCCGGCTCACGCAAATGAGCGCGGTCTCAGGCTGCGATCCTGCCGCCCAGTTCATCCTCGATATAGCTGCGGATGATGCTGTCGAAATCGGCATCGCGCTGGAACCCCATGGCATCGCCGCGGTTCGTGATGAAGTCGCCCGGCCAGGAGTTGACGATGCGGATGATGGCCGGATCCTGCTCCCAGCGGATGCGCCCGGCGACCTTGCTGCCGGCGACCCGATCGAGCGCCGCCACCATTTCCTTCACATTGGTGGCGAGGCCCGGCAGGCTGAGCGCGCGGCTGCTGCCGAAGGCGCTGCCGTCGATGTCATGGCCATGGATCAGGCTGTTGATCGCATAGCGGGGCGACAGCAGCCACATCGGCGTATCGGGCGCCACCGGGCATACCGCTTCGATGCCGTTGAGCGGTTCACGGATGATGCCGCTGGCGAAGCTCGATGCCGCCTTGTTGGGCGCGCCCGGGCGCACGCAAACCGTCGGCATGCGCAAGGCGCGGCCGTCGATGAAACCCTTGCGGCTGTAGTCGTTGACCAGCAGCTCCCCCATCACCTTCTGGGTGCCGTAGGAACTCTGCGGCGTGAGCACCTGGTTGTCCGGCACCTGCGCCGGCAGTTCGCCGCCGAACACGGCCACCGACGAAGTGAATACCACGCGCGGCTTGTTGCCATTCTGGCGCGCCCGTTCCAGGATCAGACGCGTGGCATCGAAATTGATGCGCATGCCGAGATCGAATTCCGCTTCGGCGTGGCTGCTGACGATTGCCGCGAGATGAAAGACGGAGCCGGTCTGCGGCGTCAGCACGCCGGCGATGGTGGCAGGGTCGGCGATATCGCCGGTAACGACATGGATGCGGTCATCGCTGAATCCCTTGGCCGGCACGACATCGAGCAGCGTGATGCGGGAAATCGGGGTCTGTTGGCCCTGCGCGTTGGCCAGGGTCCCGCGCTCGAGCAGCTGCCTTGCCAGTCGGGCGCCCAGCAGTCCTGCGCCACCAGTAATTAGAACTTCCATGCTTTCCTCAGAAAATGCGCGAGCGGCGCGCCGAGATGGGCCGCAAATCGCGATCTGGCCGGCGCATCCCCAAATATCCGGATAACTGGCCAGTTGTGGTTTAAGTTGTGAAGTTATATGATAAGCGCATATTATGTAATCATCAATCTTGATATTCCCGCATGAGCGACAATCCCCTGTTCCAGGTGGCCCCTCTTGAGGCTGCGGCGAAAATGCCGGAGCGCATTACGAAGATCCTCCAGGATCTGATCCTCAAGGGCACCTATCCGCCCAAATCTCGCCTTCCCTCGGAAGGCGAGATGGCGCAGCATTTCGGGGTGAGCCGCACGGTCATGCGCGAAGCGGTGTCCCGGTTGAAGGCCGAAGGCCTGGTCGAATCGCGCCAGGGCAGCGGCGTCTTCGTGCGCGAGGCCGGGCCAGACCGCCCGTTCAGAATCAAGCCGAGCGTGATCGATTCGGTGCAGGAAGTGCTGCAGGTCGCCGAGCTCAGGCGCGGCATGGAAGCGGAGATCGCCGCACTGGCCGCGGAACGCGCCAGCGACGAGCAAATCGCCGAGATAGGCGCTCGCCTTGCCGCCATCGACGGCGATGTCGCCGCCGGTGGCGACGGCGTGGCCGCGGATATCGAGTTTCACCGCAGCATAGCCCGCGCCACCGGCAATCCGCACTTCCTCGCGCTCTGGGATTACCTTGGCCAATTCCTGAAAGGGACGATCAAGCTCACGCGCACCTGGGAAGCGCAAAGCGACGAAACCCGGCAGCAGGTGCTGGACGAACACCAGGCGGTCTATGACGCCATCCTCCGCCGCGATGCGAATGCGGCGCGGGAAGCCGCCCGCAAGCACATGGAAATGTCGTCGCACCGCATCCGCAACATCGATCCGGATTTTGTCGCCGTCAAGGCGACGAAGCCTATGCGGCGGCGCGCTGCCGGTGCCAAGCCATTAAGCGGCGGCGCTTCTGAAAATCTTTGAAACGATAGTGGAACAAGCAACATGAGCCTTTTACTCGGATGCATCGCTGACGATTTCACCGGGGCGACCGACCTGGCGGGCATGCTGGTGCGCGCAGGCATGCGCACGGTGCAGATGATCGGCGTGCCGCAGGGGCCGCTGCCCGGCGACGTCGATGCGGTCGTGATCGCGCTGAAGTCGCGCACCACGCCGCCGCAGGATGCAGTCCGGGAATCGCTCGCTGCGCTGGACTGGCTGCGCGATGCCGGCTGCCGCCAGTTCTACTTCAAGTACTGCTCGACCTTCGACTCCACCGACCGCGGCAATATCGGCCCCGTTACCGATGCGTTGATGGACGCTCTCGGCACCGACTTCACGATTGCCTGCCCCGCCTTCCCGGAAAACAAGCGAACGATCTTCAAGGGCTACCTGTTCGTCGGCGACGAACTGCTCAGCGAAAGCGGCATGCGCAATCATCCCCTGACGCCGATGACCGATGCCAACCTGGTGCGTGTGCTGCAAAAGCAGACCTCGCGCAAGGTCGGACTGGTCGGCCACGAGGTCGTCGCGCGGGGCGCAACCGCCATTACGGCGCACATCGCAGCATTGAAGCGCGACGGCGTGCAGATCGCGATTGTCGATGCGGTGTCGAACGAAGATCTCATGCGCATCGGCGCGGCACTGGCCGACATGCCGCTGGTGACGGCCGGCTCCGGCATCGCCCTCGGCCTGCCGCAGAATTTCCGCAGCGCCGGATTGCTGGCCGAAGGCGCGGTTGCCGGCGCCCTGAACGTACCGCAGGGCCTACGCGCCGTGATCTCGGGCAGCTGCTCGGTTGCCACCAATGCCCAGGTGGCGCATTTCATAGCGTCCGGACGGCCTGCATTTGCGATTGATCCGCTGCGCCTCGCGGAGGGTGAAGACCTGGTCGGCATGGCGCTCGACTGGGCCGCACCACTCCTGCCGGAAGGACCTCCGCTGATCTATGCGACCGCGGCCCCGGACGCCGTGAAAGCGGTGCAGGCGCGCCTCGGCGTCGAACGCGCCGGGCTGCTGGTGGAAGAGGCGCTGGCCGCCATCGCCAGGGGAATGGTGGCGCGCGGCGTGCGGCAGATGCTGGTGGCCGGCGGCGAGACTTCAGGTGCGGTTGTCCAGGCACTGGGCGTGAGCGGCCTGCATATCGGCCCGCAGATCGATCCCGGCGTGCCGTGGACCACCACGCTGGGCGACACACCGATGGCGCTGGCGCTCAAGTCGGGCAATTTCGGCAGCGTTGACTTCTTCACCAAGGCCTGGAGCGTGCTGCCATGAACGAATCGGCGCTGCGCGAACACATCTGCGACTGCGGCAAGTCGCTGTACGACCGCGGCCTGGCGACAGGCAGCAGCGGCAACATCAGTGTGCGCCTCGACGACGGCTGGCTGCTCACCCCAACCAATGCGTCGCTCGGCCATCTCGATCCGGCCAGGCTGTCGAAGCTCGACTGGCAAGGGAACCTGATATCCGGCGACCCGGCCTCCAAGGAAGCCTTCCTGCACCGCGCGGTGTACGAGGAGCGCGGCAGCGCGGGCGCGATCGTCCACCTGCATTCCACCCACTCGGCCGCCGTGTCCTGCATGTCGGGGCTGGATGCCTGCGACTGCATACCGCCGCTGACCGCCTACTTCGTCATGAAGATCGGCAAGCTGCCGCTGATTCCCTACCATCGTCCGGGCGACCCGAAGCTGGGCGACGCCATCCGCGGCCTGGCGGCGAAGCATACCGCGGTGCTGCTGGCCAATCATGGCCCGGTGGTCTCGGGCAGGAACCTGGAAGCGGCCCTGTACGCAACGGAAGAACTTGAAGAGACCGCGAAGCTGTTCCTGCTCCTGCGCGGACAAAACCCGCGTGCGCTCGATGCCGAGCAGATCGAGGAGCTGCGGCAGGTATTCAAGCTGGACCAGCAATGACCAATAAGCAATGCGTATTGATCAATGATTCACACCTCATCCTAAAGCACCGCTAGAAGGAAAGATCGTGCCGAAATTTGCCGCCAACCTGACGATGATGTTCAATGAAGTGCCCTTCCTGCAGCGCTTTGCGGCTGCGGCCGAAGCGGGCTTCACCGCCGTTGAATTTCTGTTCCCGTATGAACACGCCGCCGAGGATATCGCGCGCGCGCTGAAGGACAACGGCCTGCAGAACGTGCTGTTCAACATGCCGCCGGGCGACTGGACCGGCGGCGAACGCGGCATGGCGTCCCTGCCCGGCCGCGAATCCGAATTCCGCGAAGGCATTGCCAAGGCCATCGGCTATGCCAAGATACTCGGCACGCCGCGACTCCATGTGATGGCGGGCTTGCTGCCCGCCGGCGGGGATCGCGACATCGCACGCGCCACCTACATCGACAATCTGCGCCATGCCTGCGCCGAGGCTGCCAGGCACGGCATCATGATCCTGATCGAGCCGATCAACACGCGTGACATCCCCGGCTACTTTCTCAACACGCAGGCCGAGGCGCATGCCATCCGCGAAGAGGTCGGCGCGGACAACCTGAAGGTGCAAATGGATTTTTACCATGTGCAGATCGTGGAAGGCGACATCGCAATGAAGGTGCGGCGCCACCTTCCGCACATCGGGCACATCCAGATCGCCGGCGTCCCGGAACGCAATGAG
The DNA here is from genome assembly GCF_035916955.1 of Noviherbaspirillum album. Classification (NCBI taxonomy): domain Bacteria; kingdom Pseudomonadati; phylum Pseudomonadota; class Betaproteobacteria; order Burkholderiales; family Oxalobacteraceae; genus Noviherbaspirillum; species Noviherbaspirillum album. Next base: position 65,982 of record NZ_JAWIIV010000009.1, read on the forward strand.
CCGGACACGGGCGAGATCAATTATCCTTACCTGTTCAAGTTGCTCGACGAGGTCGGCTACGACGGCTGGCTGGGCTGCGAATATCGCCCGGCAGGAGGAACGGTGGACGGACTGGGCTGGTTCATGCAATTTGCCGCCCGTCCCGCCACGACATAGGCGCAGAGCATATTCTCCGCGGGCGATGCCGGTGGAGCGATGAATGCAGTTTGTATTACGTTATAAAACTTTTTCAGGAGACTTAAAATGAAAACCATCCGTCTTAATGCAATCGCCCTGGCCGTGTCCGCACTGGCAATCGGCTTCATGTCATCCGCAGCCTCGGCGCAGACAGTGATGCGCATCAGCGTGTCTACCGCGCAGAACTCGCACCAGGGCGTCGCGATCGATACGCTGGCCAAGGAAGTCGAAAAACGTACCAACGGCCGCTACAAGATCCAGGCCTTCTACGGTGGCTCGCTGGGCGCCGAGCGCGAGGCCACCGAGGCCGTTCAGCTGGGAACCCAGGAACTGACCTGGACCTCGACCGGCCCGATCCCGAACTTCGTGCCCGAAGTGAAGATCCTCGACATTCCCTTCCTGTTCCGTGACTATGCGCACGCACGCGCCGTGCTGGACGGCCCAATCGGCCAGGAGATGCTGAAGAAGTTCGAAAGCAAGGGCATGAAGGCGCTGGCGTGGGGCGAGAACGGATTCCGCCACATGACCAACAACAAGCGCGCCATCAACAACCCGGAAGACATGAAGGGCCTGAAGATGCGCACCATGGAAAATCCGGTTCACATTCAGGCTTACAAGGGCTTTGGCATCATCCCGACGCCGATGGCTTTCACAGAGGTGTTCACCGCAATGCAGCAGGGCACCGTCGATGGACAGGAAAACCCCTTGTCCGTCATCACAGCCAACAAGTTTGAACAGGTGCAAAAACACCTGACCCTGACCGGCCACGTCTACTCGCCGGGCGTTTTCCTGATGAACAAGGGAGCCTTCGACAAGCTGGCTCCCGCCGACCAGACCGCATTCCTGGAAGCGGCCAAGGTTGCCGCCAAGGCGAACCGCGACCGCGTCGATGAAGATGAAAAAACCGCGGTCAAGTACCTGAGCTCCAAGGGTATGCAGGTGGTGGAGAATGTCGACAAATCGAAATACCAGGCGTCCCTGGCGCCGGTCTTCGCCGACTTCGAAAAGCAGTTCGGCAAAGCCAACATCGACAAGATCCGCAACTACAAGTAATGCATGCAACGCCCCGCCGCCGGCGGGGCGTTTTTTAATGACTGCTTGTGGCGCGCGGCATGCGCAATACCACATTCGCCAACACTAAAACATGAAATCCGCCTTCTTATCGCTGGGACGCGGCATCTCCGCACTTTCGCTGGGCTTTGCCTGCCTGATGCTGGTTCTATCCGCCTGCCTGGGCATGTTCCAGGTCGTCACCCGTTTTGTTTTCGAACAGCCCGCCGAGTGGAGCGAGGTGCTCATCCGCTTTTTCCTGATCTGGATGGTCTTCATGGCCTTGCCGGAAGCATTCCGGATCGGCTCCATGGTTTCCATCGACATGCTGCACCGCCTTTCGCCGCCGCCTCTGCGCCGGGTGCTGGATGTCGTGATCATGGTCGCCTCGCTGGCGCTGCTGGCCGTCATCATCTGGTTCGGCTGGGACTATGCGCAGCGCGGCAAAGTGCAGAGCATGGCCGGGCTGGAAGACCTGTCGATGTTCTGGGCCTATCTCGCACTGCCGGTCGGGTCCGCATGTGCCATTTTTGGTGTCATCGCCAATTTCCTTGAGCCGCAGAACCGCGAACTCGAAACTGCTCAATAACAAGCAAAACATACAAGATCAAACCGAGTACCCACCATGTCCCTTACGATGCTCATCACGATGATCGTTTGCTTCGCCCTGTCGATATCGATCGCGGTATCGATCGGCCTGGCCAGCGTCGTCGGCGTCTACTCCTCGAACGCGCCCATGCTGCTGGCCGCCAAGGAGATTTTCACTTCGATCAACAAGTTTCCGCTGGCGGCGATTCCCTTCTTCATTTTGGCCGGCAACCTGATGGAAACCGGCGGCATTTCCAAGCGGCTGGTTGAATTCGCCAAATCGATCGTCGGCGGCGTACAGGGCGGCCTGGCGGCCACCTGCGTCCTGACCTGCATGATCTTCGCGGCCGTATCCGGATCTTCGGTAGCCACCACTTTCGCGATCGGCGCCATCCTGATCCCGGCGCTGGTCAAGCATGGCTATCCGCTCAATTTCGCCGCCGCGCTGCAGGCAACGTCGGCGGAACTCGGCGTCATCATTCCGCCTTCGATTCCAATGATTCTTTACGGTGTATCGGCCGAAGTGTCCATCGGAGAACTCTTCATCGCAGGGTTCGGCCCTGGCCTGCTGATTGGCATTGCACTGATGGTCTTCGTCATCGTGTGGGCCCGCATCAAGGGGTACGGCCAGAATGACCATGTCGGGAAGATGAGCTTCGGAGCGGCTTTCAAGCAGGCATGGCTGGCGCTGCTGATGCCGGTGATCATTCTTGGCGGGATCTATGGCGGCGTATTCACGCCCACCGAGGCGTCGGTCGTCGCGGTGTTTTATGCATTCATCATCGGTGTATTCATCTATCGCGAAACACGCTGGGCCGATCTTGGGGCGATCCTCAGAAAGTCCGCACTGTCTTCTGCGGTAATCATGTTCATCATTGCCAATGCGGGCTTGTTCAGTTTCATGATTACCCGCGCCGGCGTACCTGACGCCATCGGCGCCTTCCTGGCGGAAAATCTTCAGCACCCGCTGTTCTTCCTGCTGGGCGTCAATGCGGCCCTGTTCGTCATCGGCATGTTCATTGAAACTTCCGCAGCGATCATCGTGCTGGCACCGATTCTTGTTCCGGTGGCCATCAAGTTCGGCGTTGATCCTGTGCATTTCGGCATGATCATGATTGTCAACCTGGCGCTCGGCATGATTACGCCGCCGTTCGGCGTGAACCTGTTTGCGGCCTGCACCGTGGCAAGAATCTCTCTGGATCAGATCGTAGGAAGGCTAATACCCTTCATTCTCGTTATCCTGGGCTGCCTGGTGGTCATCACTTACTTCCCGCCGCTATCGCTCTATCTCCGTGACCTTGTCTTTGTAAAGTGAAATAAGTCGGTTGACGGATAGATCGTAGCCATTGTCGGCCGGCATCATGCCGGCCGCTTCGCTTATAAGCCGGCAGGGGTTTTGATGCAGTGGGGGAACTAGTCGTTCACATGGTGTACACTCGGTGTCTGGGTGCTCACACTGATGTGTGGCAGGTCAATGCGATGGTCGGGCCGCCTCGCGGCTTTGTGACGACCAATGAACTCACCCATATTGTTTCCGCATGACAGAAATCCGCTATCGCTCGTGTTCGAGCCAAGGCGCCATCGCGCCTATGGCAGCAGGGCACCGCCGGAATCCTTCTTTTCCGATCGCGCTGCGATTTTTCTCACATATCCCTGATATCCGACTTTTCTGGGCAATATTGGCCATGCAAGCCATCTTGCATGTGTCGGCTGTCGGCCTGCAAACGCTCGCCTTCGCCAGTAAATAAAAATAGACCTATGACAGACATCAATCTTATCGCCGCCATCATTTTCGGCCTGGCCCTTGTCCACACCTTTGCCGCCAAGTCTTTCGAGCGCATCGCCGACAGAAGCACCCGGCATGCGGGCCTGTTTCACCTGCTGGGTGAAATCGAGGTGGTATTCGGGTTCTGGGCATTCATCTTCATCGTCGTCATGGCATTCGTTGCGGGAGGCAGCGAAGCCATCACATACCTGGAATCCCGGCACTACACCGAACCCATGTTCGTCTTCGTCATCATGGTGGTGGCGGCATCTCGGCCCGTGCTCGAAGCGGTCAGATCTCTCATTACCGTCATTGCCACGCTGTTGCCCGTCAATACGATGCTTGCCCGGATATGGCTCTGCTTCGCTCTCGTGCCATTGATCGGCTCGTTCATCACCGAACCGGCGGCAATGACGCTGGCCGCATTGATGCTCGCACCGCTCGTTTTCCGGCCCGGCCTGCCGGAATGGATCAAGTATGCAGCCCTGGGCGTGTTGTTCGTCAACGTCTCCATCGGCGGCACGCTGACCTCATTTGCCGCGCCTCCGGTACTGATGGTTGCCGCGACATGGCAATGGGATAGCGCCTTCATGGCGGCGAACTTCGGCTGGAAGTCCGCGCTCGCGGTTGTCGTCAACGCTACAGGAATCGCGTGGCTCCTGCGCCGGCATGTGACGCAGGTGACTGATACGTCGGCAGAGCCGGCAAGGATTCGCGTTCCGCTGATCGTCATGCTGATCCACCTTCTCTTTCTGGGCGCAGTCGTGGTCTTTGCGCATCACCCGGTGGTGTTCATGGGCATCTTCCTGTTCTTCCTGGGCTATACCCAGGCCTACGCGCAATACCAGAACCCGCTGATTCTCAAGGAAGGCCTCCTGGTCGGATTCTTTCTTGCGGGTCTGGTGGTTCTCGGCGGCATGCAGCAATGGTGGCTCCAGCCCATCGTTTCTCGGCTGGAACCGACTGCACTGTTCTTCGGCGCCCTCGGATTGACGGCCATTACCGACAACGCGGCATTGACCTACCTGGGATCCCTGATCGAAGGGATCTCGGACCAGGCGAAGTACATGCTTGTGGCCGGCGCCGTCGCGGGAGGCGGCCTTACCGTGATTGCGAATGCACCGAATCCCGCCGGTGTGGCGTTACTTCGCGATGGATTCAACGACGGTAGCATTGGCATCGGCGGGCTGCTTGTCGGCGCGATTGTGCCCACCGTAGTTGCCGCAGCCTTCCTCCTGATGCTCTGACAACCAGGTTCACATCCCAGCCGCCCGGGCACGATTCGCATTTGCGTACCGTGCCCGATTCTTTTGCATGCCGTCTCACGCAAGCAGCAGCTTGTCGTCGTCCAGCTTTTCTCCGCGCGTGCGCTCGAACATCCGCAGAAGATCGGGCACATCCAGTCCTTCCCTTTCCTTTCCTGCCACATCAAGCACCACCCGGCCTTCATGCAGCATCACGGTGCGGCTGCCGAAATCAAGTGCCTGGCGCATGCTGTGGGTCACCATCATCGCGGTCAGCTTCTGCTGCTCGACGATTTTAGCTGTCAGCTCCAGCACGAAAGCCGCCGTCTTCGGATCGAGCGCAGCCGTATGTTCATCCAGCAGCAGGATGCGCGAGGGCTTGAGAGAAGCCATCAACAGACTGACCGCCTGCCGCTGCCCGCCGGACAGCAAACCGATTCGGTCCGCAAGACGATTCTCCAGTCCCAGGTTGAGTATGCGCAGCTTCTCGCGAAACTCATCCCGCATGGCGCGGTTCAGGGAAAACCCGAGGCCGCGATGCTGGCCGCGCCGGTATGCGAGCGCCATGTTTTCCTCGATGGTCAGTCCTTCGCAGGTGCCGGCCATCGGGTCCTGAAACACGCGCGCCACCATGTCGGCACGCTGCCATGCCGGCTTGGCGGTGACATCGCTGCCGTCGATCGAAATCGTTCCGAGGTCGACCGGCAGATCGCCACTGACTGCGTTCAGGAAAGTCGACTTGCCGGCGCCGTTGGAACCGATGACCGTCACGAATTGCCCGGTCGGTATGTCCAGCGAAAGGCCGCGCAAGACCTTGTTCTCGATCGGCGTGCCGGGATTGAACGTGATTTCCAGGTTTCTGGCCTGCAGCATTATTTGGCTCCCTTGGAAACGGCTTGCGCTGTGCGGCCTGCGCCAAACATGCCGGTAAGTCTGCGCTTGTAGGCTGGCACGAGCAATGCAATGGTGACCAGCACGGCGGTGACCAGGTTCAGGTCCTGCGCCTGCAGTCCGATGAAATCGGTATTGAGCGCGAGGGCGATGAAGAAACGGTACAGCACCGCGCCGAGAATGCATGCCAGCGTGGTAATGATCATGCTGCGTGTGGGCATCACCGTCTCGCCGATGATAACGGCGGCCAGCCCGATGACAATGGTACCAACCCCCATCGAGATGTCGGCGCCGCCCTGGGTCTGCACGAACAGGGCGCCGGCCAACGAGACTAGTGCATTCGAAATGGCGAGGCCCCAGATGGTGAGGCTGTCGGTCGAGATTCCTTGCGCACGCGCCATGCGCGGGTTTCCGCCGGTGGCGCGCATTGCAAGCCCCGTCTCCGATGCGAAGAACAGGTCGATGACGGCCTTGGTCAGCATCACGATGACCAGCAGGATCAGCGGCTTGACCCAGTAGTCCGGCAGATCGCTGAAAACGCCGACCTGGAATACCGTGGGCTCATTGATCAGCGCGACATTCGGCTTGCCCATGATGCGCAGGTTGATCGAATACAGCGCAATCATCACCAGGATGCTGGCCAGCAGCTGCATGATGCGCAGGCGAACATTGAGCCATGCGGTCAGCGCGCCTGCGATGCCACCCGCGAACAGCGCCACCGCGGTCGCGGCGTAAGGGCTCCAGCCTGCGACCATGAGCGTCGCGGCGACCGCGCCGCCAAGCGGGAAACTTCCATCCACGGTCAGGTCGGGAAAATTGATGATGCGGAAGGAAATGAATACGCCGAGTGCAACCAGGCCGAAAATCAGGCCGATCTCGATTGCACCGAGAAAGGAAATCATAGACATTGTGAATATCCAACGGGCGAAACCGCAAGGCACACGCCTTGCGGTACAGATGCGAGAATCAGGTGAAAGAGGTTTACTTGACGACGACCGCGGCCGACTTCAGCAGCGCGTCCGACAAGACCACGCCCTGCTTCTGCGCCGCTTCCGGATTGACATGCAATTCGAATTTCGAGCTGGTCTCGGAGGCAATGGCGCCGGGTGCCTCGCCCTTGAGGATGCGGACCACGATCCTGCCAGTCTGTCGCCCGAGATCGGCATAGTTGAGGCCAAGCGCCGCCACCGCGCCGCGCTTGACGCCACCGGTGTCGGCGGCAACCACGGGAATCTTCGCCTGCTGCGCCACCTTGATGATGCCTTCGAAGGCTGACATCACATTATTGTCGGTCGGCGTATAGATCACATCCACCTTGCCGACCAGGCTCTGCGCCGCACCCGGCACGTCGACGGTACGCGCAGCCGCGCCTTCCACCAGCTTGAGGTCGGCCGCCGCCGCAGCCTTGCGCAGCGCTTCGACGATGGCCACGGAGTTGGCTTCGCCCGGGCTGTAGATCACGCCGACGCGCGCGGCCTTCGGAACCACCTGCCTGATCAGCGCGATATGCTTGTCGAGCGGCGACTGGTCGGAGACGCCGGTCACGTTGGTTCCGGACGGGCCCCAGCCGCTCACCAGCTTCGCGGCGACCGGGTCCGTGACCGCGCTGTACACCACGGGAACCGACTTCGTCGTTGCCACCACCGCCTGCGCCGATGGCGTGGCAATGGCGACGATGACATCCGGACGATCGCCGGCATACTTGCGCGCGATCTGCGCGGCGGTGCCGGTATTGCCCTGCGCGCTCTGGTATTCGAACTTCAGGTTCTTTCCGGCCTCGAAGCCGGATGCCTTCAATTCCTCCTTCACGCCGTCCCTGACTGCATCGAGCGCAGGGTGCTCGACAATGGCCGTCACGGCCACGGTCTTGTCGGCGGCGTGGATGGCCCCTGCGGCCATTAACGCGAACGGTACGGCCAGGCAGGCGCAAAGAGCGGATGTTGAGAAATATGCCTTCATGTGATTGTCCCTGATTAAATTGGTTGGCTGGATCAAGAATGCCGCGCCTGACAGGCACCGGCACCGCGATCAAGATGTATTGGCGATGAATGAGGTCCCGTGAAGCATGGGGAAGCTTGGTGGTGCCCGCTGCGCCGTGACGGATGGTGGCCCCGGATGTCCGCGGAGCCTGTCATGAATCGTTTGTTTCATGGGCATCGCCGCTCCGTGAGCTGCATTTTTAACGAGCAGGAGGATGGAGGCATTCGCGACCCATCCCGGGTGAATCTGCTCCGTTAGAGCGCTTTCGGTTTGACCTGCCTGACGATCCCGGCTGCTTTGCCAGCGACACTGCGTTGTGTGGGGACGCCGAGTCCTCCTTGCCATGGCCCGGGGGCGCCGAGCCCGCCATGTCGCGTCACCACGCCTTGTTTCGCAGGCAAACCACCTCGGCCTCGCCTAGGCCGGTCAAACCGAAAGCGCTCTAGCTGTGTCTGCGTTCGCAAATGCACCGGTCTTGTCAGGGCATCCGNAGGCAAACCACCTCGGCCTCGCCTAGGCCGGTCAAACCGAAAGCGCTCTAGCTGTGTCTGCGTTCGCAAATGCACCGGTCTTGTCAGGGCATCCGCAACGGTGCCGCACCGGTCATCCGGCCAAGACAGCTCCAGTGCCGGTTGCAGCACTAGCCGCGCCGTTTCCGGCGCGGCGTATCTGTCGCAGGCCCGCGCGCCGCACTATGCTTGCATCGATGTGCGGTACGGGGCACTGGCCGCGCTCAATGCGTGACGGCGATCATCGAGCGCTTGCCGCCCTTGTAGGTATAGAGCGTGAGCGTTCCATCCTTGACATCGCCGCGGCTATCGAAGGCGATATTACCGGTGACGCCCTTGTACTGCATCTTCGCCAGTTCGGGCAGATATTTCTGCGGTTCAGGCGAATTGGCCTTCTGCATCGCATTCACCATCAGCATCACCGCGTCATATACGTAAGGAGCATAGATCTGGACTTCCATGTCGAATTTCTTCTTGTAGGCCGCCTTGAATTCATCCAATCCTTTCTTCTGGCTGTCTTCGACGCCCCCGGCTTCGGCGCAAACCACCGAGTTGTCGGTCAGCGCATCGCCTGCCAGCGCGCCGAGCGATTCCGAGCAGACGCCGTCGCCACCCATGAACTTCGCATTGATGCCGAGCGCCTTCATCTGGCGCAGCATCGGTCCGCCGACCGCGTCCATGCCGCCGAAAAATACCAGGTCGGGATTTTTTGCCTTGATCGCGGTAAGGATTGCGTTGAAGTCTGTGGCCTTGTCGTGTGTGTACTGCCGCGCAACGATATTGATGTTGGGGTTCTTGCTCTTCGCGCCCTTGATGAATTCATCCGCCACGCCCTGGCCGTATGCGGTACGGTCGTCGATCACGGCGATGCTTTTCGCCTGGGCGATCTGCACCGCGTAGCGGCCGAGCGTGCCGCCGAGCTGGCTGTCGTTGGCAACGACGCGGAACGCCGTCTTGAAGCCCTGCTGCGTGTACTTTGGATTGGTGGCCGATGGCGAGATCTGCGGAATGCCGGCGTCGGCGTAGATGCGCGATGCAGGAATGGTGGTGCCGGAAGTGACGTGGCCGATCACGCCGTTGACCTTGGCATCGGCCAGCTTCTGCGCCGCGGCCGTCGCCTGCTTGGGATCGGATGCGTCATCCTCGGCCAGCAGTTCGAACTTCGCCTTCTTGCCGCCGAGGACGATGCCTTTCGCATTCAGTTCGTCGATGGCCATGCGCGCGCCATTCACATTGTCCTTGCCCCAGTGAGCGATAGGGCCGGTGACCGGTGCGACCAGTCCGATCTTTACGACTTGCTCCTGCGCGAGAACGGCGTGGGACGCCATTGCCGCGACGGCGCCTGCAACCATGAGTACGGTGGCCTTGAGCTCTTTGACCTGCATGAGTTTCTCCTTTTCGTTTTAGTAATAAGTACTGCTGCTGCCTACATCAAAGCAGTTCCGATGCAGCCGAACTGCTCCGGTCGTCGATTGCCACTCGCGATCGCATCATGCATCGCGGCTGCTTTCGCCTCCCGGGAAATCTCCATCCTGTTCCATGATCTTTTGCCAGTAAGCACGCTTCCTCGGGTTGCGTTCGCGCTTGTGGCGCGACGCCGCCGCTGCCGCAATCGGCGAGATGTTCGCCATTTCAGCAAGACGGAAAATTTCATAAGGGTCCGCAGGCAATATTCCCTTTTTTATCTCGGACAGACGCGCGGGATGAATGCCCAGCGCACCCGCCATCTGCAGATCGGAAGAAAATCCGGCACGGGCTCTCGCCGCTTCCACCAGGTCACCTTGGTTCACAAGCAATTTGTCCTCACTCGCATTTCGGCGCATGGCGCCTCGTGCATATTTCGCGCAAGACTGAACAACACGCGCTGCATCGATGCGCTACACTTTGCGCGTTTCATGATGCGTTGAAAATATAGCGTCGCCACTTGGTTCCATACAAACGATTAATACTTACGCAAACGTTTAGTTTTCCTAATCCATGTCACATAGACTTCCACCGCTCAGCTCGCTGCGTGCATTCGAAGCAGTCGCCAGGCTGCAAAGCATCAAGGCCGCGGCAGGAGAGCTCAATGTCACCGGCGGCGCGGTCAGCCTGCAGATCCGCAACCTCGAAGAATGGCTGGGCATGCCGCTTTTCATTCGCAAGGCGCGACGCCTGGTGCTGACGACGGAAGGCAAGCGCTATTTCACATCGGTGAGCGCGGCGTTCCGGGTGCTGGGCGAGGCGACGCGGGGACTTCGCGGCAACGGCAAGTCGACATTGAACGTAAGCTGCACGCAGGGTTTCGCGCTGCAGTGGCTGGTGCCGAGAATGGAACGCTTCGCCGCCGTGGCTCCTCATATCGATGTGAAGATCGATGCGACCCATCACCTCGTTGATTTCGAGCGTGACGACATGGACTTCGCGATTCGCCACGGACTGGGCGTCTACGAGGGACTGGCAAGCGAAAAACTGGTCGACGACGATCTCATCCCGGTAGCCAGTCCCGGGCTGATCGGCAATGCGGTCTTCAAATCCCCCAACGATCTGCGTTCCTTCATGCTGCTGCATGATGAACATCGCGACGACTGGCGCGCATGGATCGCTTCCGCCGGTGCCGATGCGCTCAATGCCGAGCGCGGCATCCTGTTCAGCGGCAATGCGGTGGTCGATGCCGCAAAGGGCGGCCGGGGCATTGCCCTGCTGCGGCGCTCGCTGGTCGAAGAGGAATTGCGGTCGGGCGACCTGGTGCAGTTGTTCCCGCAAGCGCTGCGTGTCGATATTGCTTATTACCTCGTCTATCCGCAGGGCGTGCTGGACAACGGCGACGCGGAAATCTTCCGGCAATGGCTGCACAAGGAAGCGCGCGGAATCTAGGCGCGCCACCTGTCGCGGCCGCAACGGCATAAAAAAAGCCTGCATGCAGCAATGCATGCAGGCTTAACTAACGCCCGTTCAACGTTAGTAGGCAAGGACTGATGCTTAATATAAAGATCAGCCGTCCAAACTTCAAACGATTAATACTTCACTGATCAGTTAGAAAAACTTGTCGAAGAGGCCGTGAGACGCTTTCCATCACAAAGCTTCAAGACGGGCTCGCCGGTCCCGCGTTAGATTTAATGAACTGCGGAACCTTCCGTAGCCCGGCAATCTGCCGCATGCGTCTTGAACATGGGGGTAGGAAAATGGAGATCGGATTTATCGGACTCGGCGTCATGGGGCAGCCCATGGCGCTCAACCTTGCGCGGGCAGGCACGCCGCTTGTGGTCTGGAATCGCAGCGCCGACCGATGCGAAGCCTTGCATGCTGTCGGCGCCAAGATTGCCGGCAGCGCCGGCGAAGTGTTTCGCCGCACCCGCATCGTCTTCCTGATGCTGAGCGGCGGGGATGCGATGAACGAAGTTCTCGGCCGCGGAACGCCACGCTTCGCAGCCATGGTGGCACGAAATCTGGTCGTGCACATGGGCACCACCTCGCCTGAATATTCGGCGGAGCTGGAAGCAGACATCCTTGCCGCCGGCGGCCGTTACGTCGAGTGCCCGGTATCGGGTTCGCGCCTGCCGGCTGAAGCCGGACAGCTGGTGGCCATGCTTGCAGGCGAGCGGGACAGCATCGATGAAGTACGCCCCCTGCTCAAGCCGATGTGCCGCGATACCTTCGTCTGCGGTGCGGCGCCATCGGCGCTGCTCATGAAATTGGCAGTCAACCTCTACCTGATCACGATGGTTACCGGACTGGCGGAAGCGTCGCATTTCGCCGAGAGCCATGGGCTGGACATGCGTCAGTTCCTGTCGGTGCTGGATGCAGGGCCGATGGCCAGCCCCGTATCGCGCATGAAGATCGCCAAGCTGGTCGAGCGGAATTTCATGGTGCAGGCTTCTATTCTGGATGTCTTGAAGAATAACCGCCTGGTAGCCGACGCCGCCAGGCGCCGGGGCATCGCCTCGCCCCTGCTCGATGCCTGCCATGCGCTGTATGGCGAGACGGCCGCGCTCGGACACGGGCAGGATGACATGGTCGCCGTAGTGCGCGCGATCGAAGCCCGCACCGATTCCATCCTCAGGCCATCGTCCTTGCCCAGCGCGCCGGCGTCATCCCGACCGCAAGCTTGAACTGGCGAGACATGTGGGCTTGGTCGGCGAAACCGGCGTCGAGCGCGGCCGTACCCAGGCTGCTGCCCGAGGCCACCAGCGCGCGCAAGTGATCGAGCCGGCGCAGCGTACGGAAGCGGCTGGGGCTGGTGCCGAAGGCGGCGCGGAACTGCCTTGCCAATGTCCAGCGGTCCATGTCGGCGATTCTTTCAAGCTCCTCCATCGAATGCCGTACCGCCGGCGCGGCGGCGATGCATTCGCGCACGCGCAGCAGCGGCTGGAGCGCGATTCTTTTTTCCGATCGGTATGTCCCAGCGGCCACACCGCGAAGCCAGGTGGCCAGTGCATCGACGATGCCGATTCGAGAAAGCTCGTCCAGTTCGCTGTCGATGTCCCAGACTTCGCGGAGCGCATGCGCATGCAGCCTTGGCACATCCACCACAGGATTAGCAATGAAAGGCAACGGCCGACCCTGCAGCGCATCCTGCAACAGGGCAGGATCGATATAGACGATCCGGTAGCGGAACCCCTCTTCGTTTCCCGCGCCGCCGTCATGCAGTTCATCGGGATGAAGCACATGGCATTGGCCCGGCAGGCAGTGCCATGTCCGCCCGCGAAATTGAAAGCGCTGCACGCCTGACAGCGTAATGCCGATGGCATAGGTATCGTGCCGATGGGGAGCGAAAGCCTGGCCGTGCAGGCAGGCCTCCAGCCGCTCGACACCGGGCGCATTCCTGCCTAGTCTGATGCGGTCAGCCGACATGTCCATCTACCGCCCCCTTTTCGTGCGTCGTCGATGCGCGATTCCCGCTCGACGGCGAAGTCGGATCAGTATAGGTCGCGTCCGTACGATGTTGAATTCACAAATATGCAAGAACGGTATCTGAATTTCGGATGGCTTGCCCCTCCGTCGTCCATGCCGGCGGAAACAGGCCGTCTGCGAACGCGCCGTTGTCGGTGCGGCAGGACTTCGGCGCGAAGGGAAACGACACATCGCGGCATCGAAGCGAAGAAACAGGACTTCGGCATGCAGTTGCGGGATGAGCCTATCTGGTATCGCCTTGCCTTATCGCGGCGCTGCGCAAGGCTCCTACCGCGGCCGCGTCGGTGACGAAGATGCAGTCGGGACCGATGCGTTCAAGCAGGCCCGCGCGTTCCAACACGTCCGACACCTGCTTCTTTACCGCACTCATGTAAAGCACGACGCCCTTGGCTTCCAGCGTGATGCGCATCGCTTCTAGCGCTTCGATTCCGGAGGCATCGATGTCGTTGATGCCGCTTGCACACAGTAATACCCGCCTGATCGATGGGGCCTGCGTACAAGCCGACGATACAAAGCGGTCGAGCGGACCCGCTGTCAGAAAATTGAGTGCCGAATCCATGCGCACCGCCAGTACATCGTCCGCGATCGGCGCCAGCCCGAAACGCTGCCGGTCGCGCAGCGTGCCGTCCTGATGCAGGCTGACCTCGATAATGCGCGGATGCGAACGGCGATACAGGAAGGACGTCATCGCCAGTCCGATGCCCGCGAATACGCCCCAGTGAAGGTAAGGCATCGAAAAGAGAGTGACCGCGAACGTGACGGCCGCCACCATCGCATCATCGCGCGACATTGCCAGCAGGCGCTTGAATACGCCGAGATCGAGCAACGAGAATGTCGGCACGATGATCATTGCCGCCAGCACGGAACGCGGCAGGTAGTACACGATATCGAGCAGGAACAGCAGCGCGAACAATACGCAGGCGGTGGAGAACAGCGTCGACCACGCGCTGGCCGCGCCGGCATACAGGTTCAGCGCCGAACGCGAGAAGGACCCGCTGACCGGAAACGAGCCGCTGATGCCGCTGGCGATCTTCGCCAACCCCTGGCCGATCAGTTCCTGGTTTTCATCCCAGGGTGTCTGCTGGCGGCGCGCCAGCGTCCGGCAGCTCGACATGGCTTCGGTAAAGCTGACCAGTGCCAGTACGAAAGCCGCCGGCCATAGCGCCCGATGCTGTTCGAAGGAGATTGCCGGCGGCAGCGCAAGTGCCGGCAATCCGGCTGGCAGATGTCCGATCACGGCGCCTCCAAGGGCCTGGTAATCCAGTTGCCACGCTGCCGCGATCGCCAGCGCGCTGACCGCCAGGATTCCGGGAAAACGCGGCAGAAGGCGCTTGAACAGCACCAGAAGCAGGACCGCCGCGATGCCGAACAGCGAAGAGATCAGGGCGCCCGCCGGCAGTTCCACGCTTCCACTGGCCAGCGAGCGCCACTGTCCGGACGGCATGCCACGCAGCCCGAACAGGTCGGGCAACTGCGACACGATGATGATAAGCGCGGCGGCATTGATGAAACCATGAATGACGGGCTGCGATACCAGGTCGGCCACCCTGCCCAGCCGGAACGCGCCCAGCAGGAACTGGAAAAGTCCTGAATAGACCGCGAGCCAGACCGCCAGCGCTACCCATTGCCCGCTTCCCGGCGCCGCCATCGGCGACAGCGATCCGAATACCAGAAGGCTGGTCAGCGCCACCGGTCCAACCGCAAGCAGCTGGCTCGAACCCCACAGCGCCCCGATGACGGCTGGAAGCAGCGCTGCATACAAGCCCGTCTCGGGCGGCATGCCCGCAAGCGTTGCATAGGCGATGGCCTGGGGAATAAGGATGAGGCCTACGCTTAGTCCGGCCCATGCGTCGCGCGCAAGGGTAACGGTACTCGGGCGTGGCCAGCGCAGGAAGGGCAGCCAGCGCAGTAATCGGAATCGCATCGAATGTTAAGGGGAACGCGGGTAACCGTCTCATGATGCCAGAGATTGGGGTCGGCGGTTAAATGCGGTTCCGCTGCATTGTATTGAAAGGCGAGCGCGTGCATCAGCGTACGTTTGCGTGCGCCAAGGCTGACAATGCCGGCGCTCGCATGTGGAATTCCTCAACGGGAGGAATATATGCCGCGCCGAATGCGTGCCGAATGCGTAACGAATGCGAATGGATGCGTATCGCCTGCAAGCCTGCGTGAGCGTTGTTCGCCCGGCGGGATAGCCTGCCGCCCTGCCCCAGGGTCTGCAAAACAAACGGCCCGCAGGCTCGGGCCTGTGGGCCGCCGGATAAGCGGCCAACGGCCCGCGGTTAGTTCGCTTACTCGGCGTTGGACGGCAGAATGCAGGAATGCATCGCCGAGGTGTAGCGGGAGTCGTGACCCGGTGGACCCGGTGTTTTGTCCCGGGCTTCCGCTGTGCGCGATCCAGCAGCGGCGGAGGCATAGTGCCGCGCCTTGCGGTGGAAGTCTTTATCCGACTGCCATTTCTGCCTCTGGCGGCTGGCTCCTCTCTCTCAGAAAGTGTGCATGATGCCGGCCGAGATGCCGGTCCGGCCATCAACGGTATTGCTGCAGATAGGCAATCAGGTCCGCGATCTGCTGATCACTTCGTATTCCGAAGAAGCGCATCTTGTTTCCCGGCACAACGTCATCTGGAGATTTCAGGAAGGCGGCAAGCCTGTCCTCGGTCCAGACGATGCCGCTATTTTTCATGGCATCGGAGTACTTGTAATCCGTTGTCGCGCCGGCCTTGCGACCAATGATGCCGTTGAGGTGCGGACCGAATGTGCCGCGCGCGGAGGGACCGAGTTGGTGACAGGATGCGCATTTGGCAAAAGCGCGACGGCCGGCTTCGGCGTCGGCAATCACCTCGGCCGCATGCGTGGGATGGACACTCCACGCGGCCGCTGCGATTGCCAGCGCAAGGACGGTAACCGGTCTATATTCAGGCAGTTTCATGGACGACGTACAAGGACGTGGAAGGACCGGTTCATTTTAGCAGCGGGAAAATTTGTTCCCATAAGCAAGGCGACAAGTGCTACAGGCTTTTGGGAGCGAAAGACGTCCGTCATGTCAGCCGCTTCTCGATAGCGAATCATTCATGAGTGTCATTCATAGGCTCTGGCAATTCCCGGCCGACTTTCGGCTGCATTCGGGGTTACCGTTTTGTCTCCGCGTGCCGGTGTTCGCGGATTCGATACGAAGCGCCGGTCCGGCATCCGGGCCTCGACCGATTCGATGGTGCAATAAAGCGGCAACCGGTAAACATCGATCCTGTGACGATGGCTAAGGCGGCACGCCGCCGGTGCGGTACGGTGTGAATCACGGCGCATTACAGGGCCAGTTCTCCCCGAGATTACAGGAGCAATAAATGACCGAATTCAATCCGTCACGGCGGAAGTTACTCAAGGCAACAGCTGTGGCAACCAGCGGCGCCGCGATCGTGGGGCGCTTGGCTCCTGAAGCGGAAGCCGCGCCCTTGGCACAGCCGGCACAGCCGCAAGCCGGCACTCCCGCGACCATGAGCGTACTGCTGCGCGTCAATGGCACCGAACACCAGCTGATGATCGATCCGCGCACCACGCTTCTCGATGCACTGCGCGAACGCCTGCATCTGACCGGCAGCAAGAAGGGATGCGACCAGGGACAGTGCGGCGCCTGCACCGTGATTGTCGATGGACGCCGCATCACTTCCTGCCTGACGCTGGCCGTGATGCAGGAAGGACATGACATCACGACCATCGAAGGCCTGGGCACGCCGGCCAACCTGCATCCCATGCAGGCGGCCTTCATCAAGCACGATGGATACCAGTGCGGCTTCTGCACGCCTGGCCAGATCTGCTCCGCGGTTGCCATGCTCGATGAGGTGAAGGCCGGCATTCCGAGTCATGTCAGTACCGATCTGACCCAGAAGCCGGCGGCAACGCCCGAGGAGTTCCGTGAACGGATGAGCGGCAACATCTGCCGGTGCGGCGCCTATTCCAATATCCAGGAAGCGATTGCCGAAGTCGCGGGAGTGAAAGCATGAAGCCTTTTACCTATGAGAGGGCGGCATCGCCCGCCGAGGCGGCAGCGGCAGCGGCGCGCATCAAGGGCGCGCGATTCATCGCAGGCGGCACCAACCTGCTCGACCTGATGAAGCTTCAGATCGAGACGCCATCGCACCTGATCGATGTGAACGAACTCGGCCTCGACAAAATCGAGCAGACCGCGGACGGCGGACTGCGCATCGGTGCGCTGGTGCGCAATACCGACCTCGCCGCGCACGAGCGTGTGCGGCGCGACTATGCCGTGCTGTCGCGCGCGCTGCTGGCCGGCGCATCGGGCCAGTTGCGCAACCAGGCCACGACCGCCGGCAACCTGCTCCAGCGTACCCGCTGCCCTTACTTCTATGACACCAACCAGCCCTGCAACAAGCGCCAGCCGGGCACCGGTTGCGGAGCAATCGGCGGATACAGCCGGCATCACGCCATCGTCGGCACCAGCGACGCCTGCATTGCCACCCACCCGAGCGACATGGCGGTGGCGATGCGCGTGCTCGACGCCCGCGTCGAGACGGTGCGCGCCGACGGATCCGAGCGCGTTATTCCGATTGCCGACTTTCACCGCCTGCCCGGCAAGACGCCGCACATTGAAAATACGCTCGAGCCGGGCGAACTGATCACCGCCGTCACCCTGCCCCGGCCCGCGGGCGGCACGCAGGTGTACCGCAAGGTGCGGGACCGCGCTTCCTATGCATTTGCGCTCGTGTCCGTGGCCGCCATCGTCCAGCAGGACGGTACCGGCCGGATCGCGCTGGGAGGCGTCGCGCACAAGCCCTGGCGCGTGGAAGCGGCGGAACGCGAAATGCCCGGCGGTGCAAGGGCTGTCACAAGCCGACTGCTCGCCGATGCACGCACGACGCACGACAATGCGTTCAAGCTTCCTCTCGCAGAGCGCACGCTCGCGTCCATTCTTAACAAAGCATAGGGTTTGAGCCATGAAATTCGATACACCTGCCGGAAACAATCCGATCGACCAGCTCAAGGTCGTCGGCCAGCCTGTCGACCGCATCGACGGTCCGCTCAAGACGACCGGAACGGCGCCCTATGCCTACGACCGCTACGACGTCGTGCAGAATCAGGCCTACGGCTATGTGCTGGGTTCGGCCATCGCGAAAGGCCGCATCGCTTCCATGGATCTGTCCGCCGCAAAAGCGGCGCCGGGGGTCATTGCCATCGTCAACGCCCAGAATGCCGGGAAACTTGCCAAGGGCGATTTCAATACCGCCCGCCTGCTGGGGGGACCCGAGATCCAGCACTATCATCAGGCCATTGCCGTGGTGGTCGCCGAGACCTTCGAGCAGGCGCGCGCGGCGGCTCAGCTCATACGCGTCGACTACGTGCGGGCAAAGGGCGCCTACGATCTGGTCGCAATGAAGGACAAAGCGAAGCCGGCGGATGTCTTCAATAGCGCCGGCGAAACCTCGGTCGGCAACTTTGCGGGCGCCTTCGCATCGGCGCAGGTCCAGCTGGATGCGATGTATTCGACCGCGCACGAATCCCATTCCATGCTGGAGCCGCATGCATCCGTCGCCGCATGGGACGGCGGCCGGCTGACCCTGTGGACTTCCAGCCAGATGATCGCCTGGGCGGTAAGCGACATGGCAAAGACGCTGGGGATATCCAAAGAAAAGATCCGCGTGCTGTCGCCCTACATCGGCGGCGGCTTCGGCGCGAAACTCTTCCTGCGCTCAGACGCGCTGATGGCGGCGCTCGGGGCACGGGCGGCGCGGCGCCCCGTCAAGGTGGCATTGCAGCGCGCACTGATACCGAACAACACGGTGCACCGCTCGGCGACTCTCCAGCGCGTGCGCATCGGCGCCAGCCGCGACGGCAAGATCACCGCCATCGGCCATGAAAGTTGGTCGGGCAACCTGCCGGGCGGCGGACTCGAAGCAGGCGCGGTACAGACACGCGCACTGTATGCAGGCGCCAACCGCATTACGTCGAACCGGCTTGCCGTGCTCGACCTGCCGGAAGCGAATGCGATGCGGGCGCCCAATGAAGCGCCCGGGCTCGCGGTGCTCGAAATCGCGATGGACGAAATGGCCGAGAAGCTGGCAATGGACCCCATCGAATTCCGCATCCTTAATGATACGCAAGTGGTTCCCGACTTCCCGGCCAAGCCGGGGTCAAGCGATCCCCAATCGAAAAAGCCCGAACAGAAGGAAAAGGAGACGGAAAGGCCAAATCCGAATCCGCCGTTTTCGAAGCGGCAGCTGGTGCAGTGTTTCCAGACCGGAGCCGAGCGCTTCGGCTGGGACAAGCGCAATCCGAAACCGGGGCAGACGCGCGACGGACAATGGCTGGTGGGAATGGGAGTGGCTTCGGCCTACCGCGACAATCTCGTCACCAAGTCGGCGGCAAGGGTGCGTCTGGACGGCCAGGGAGCCGTCACCGTCGAAACCGACATGACGGACATCGGCACCGGCAGCTATACCATCATTGCGCAGACGGCGGCCGAAATGCTGGGCGTGCCATTGAACAAGGTAAGGGTGCGTCTGGGCGACTCCAGCTTTCCGGTGTCATGCGGCTCGGGCGGCCAGTGGGGCGGCAACAGCTCCACCTCCGGTGTCTACGCCGCCTGCATGAAGCTGCGCGAGGCCATCGCGCAGAAGGCAGGACTCGGCCCCGGCGACGCGGTGTTCTCCGACGGTCACGTTCGTTCCGGCTCGCGCAGCATTGCACTGGCCGAACTTGCCGGCAGCCGCGGCCTCGTCGCGGAGGATGCCATCGACTTCGACAAGCTCAGCGAGCAATACCAGCAGGCCACCTTCGGTGCGCATTTCGTTGAAGTGGGCGTCGATGCCGTGACCGGAGAGACGCGCGTGAGACGCATGCTCGCGGTCTGCGCCGCAGGACGCATACTCAACCCAAAGACGGCGCGCAGCCAGGTGCTCGGCGCGATGACCATGGGCGTAGGCGCCGCACTGATGGAGGAACTGGCGGTGGATACCCGGTCTGGCTTCTTCGTCAATCACGACCTTGCCGGCTACGAAGTTCCGGTACATGCCGACATACCGCACCAGGAGGTGATCTTCCTCGACGAGACCGATCCGATTTCATCGCCGATGAAGGCGAAAGGCGTTGGAGAACTCGGCATCTGCGGCATCGCGGCGGCGGTGGCGAATGCGGTCTACAACGCCACCGGGGTAAGGGTGCGCGACTATCCGATCACGCTCGACAAGCTGATCGCAAACATGCCGCCGCCGGTCTGAATGCGGTTCGGGCAGGATCGATCCTATGCTGCGCCGTCAAACCATTAAAGGACGGCTATGTATATCGCACCTTCCCGTGAACAGGCTTGGATCTGCCACAGGCGGCCTGGCGTCACGCTCGTGACGCGCTTGAATGCACGGCTGAACGCGGCTTCCGATTCATATCCGAGCCGCTGTGCCGCTCTCGACACGGTCATGCCATCGTGAATCAGCCAGGCGCTGGCCAACTGCATGCGCCATTGCGCCAGGTAGCGCAGCGGCGTTACTCCCAGCAGCGACGTGAAACCGGCGCAGAATGTGGAGCGGGACATGCCGGCCAGCCTTGCAAGGGAATCGACGGTTGGACTACCCCCGGTACCGTAGACAAATCTTGACTTCACGATGGGGCGGGTACGAACGGCAAGGGGAAGAAAACTGCCTGCTCGAAGGCAGTTTTCGGGTTGAGTCACATGACGTGAACCTGAGAAGCCTCGGATGCCCAGGCTGAGCACCGTTCAGGCAGTCTGGCCTGATGCGGAGACGTTGCCTGGAGCTTGGTTACCAGCTGCCTTTAGGGCATTGGCAAGAGGCACCATGATTGTATTATTGCCCTTATGGAATTCAAGTTCATCCAAGGACTGAGAGATAGTTGTGAAAATTCTCCTCTGGTTCGGGTCGACAGCTGGTGTATTCCTGTAGGTTCTGACATGCTTTCCCGCCAAGATATCTATCCTTTGTTTAATCTCCTTCCAGTTTGTGAGCACATCAATCAAATCGTTGTTCGGGATGTTTTTGAGGTCTGCAATTTCAGACAACAGGGGTGCCGTCCTGCGAATAACGCCGTAGTCACGCTTGCCACTCGATGAAAGATGATTGATCGAGGTTTCCGCCGCTGCCACAAGGACATCATCCGAAGGCAATGGATAAAGATCTCTGCGCAAGATGTTCATTAGTTCGAGCAAATGAGGATCTTTCATCCATTCTTGATTGACCAGCCTTGCGCTGATGTCATGCTTCATTGCAATGAATCGTTGCTGAGCCCCGGGCCCCTGATAGAGGGACTCAGTAAGCGGCAATTTCGTAATTAGTTCATCCAGTCTGCCCGCCGCGTCTTCAAGCAGCTTCTTCTTGGAACCTGGCATCTGAGCGAAAATCGATCCATTCCTGGACGCAAGTTCTGCCAACTTTGCTTGGGAAGGAAGATCAAACACGACGGAACGCAATTTTCTCAGGATGGCCATTGCAGCTGCGTCATCTGTATTTGCAGCGTGGTACTCATGTATCCAGGGAGTGGAATGATAAAAATTTGCAAACGTCTCTGCACATGTCGTGCCTTTATTCTCCAAGAAGTTGGAGAAATAAATGAGAGTACTTTTTTGTCCAAAATCCAGGTTTTTACCCTGGCTTTCCATAATATCCGGTAGCGGTTTCCCTTGAGCCAGCATCTCTGCGACTTCTGGCCTGGGTTTGATCTGCTTGTAATAATGTGCTTGCTCACTGGCGGCCGCGCCATGTGCCGATGTGCCCTGTTCAAGCAAGGCGGAGGCTCCGGTGTTGATCCGCTTCCCCGTCGAAGCACCCGTTTCCGGGCTTGCGGACGATCGTGCGTGCTTCTGGCCTGTTACAGGAGACGGGCTTCGTGACGGCGCATCGGGGGTTTTGGCACGGCCTTTTCCTTTGTGGAAGGAGACCGGTTGCAATAAAGACCCGGATTGCGCTTGTTGATACTCGCTACGCAGCATGGCCGCCCTGTGCACGCTGCCGGGCGGCGATGCCGGTGCTGGCGGTGGGGAAATGAGATGCCTGTTTGGGGTGCCCGGGGACACGAGAACGGCCAAGGACAGGGGGCGTCCGCTCTGGGCGGCAGAAACGGGAAGATTCGCAGCCACGCAAGCAGGCTGGGAGGTGGAAAAATCCGTATAAGGCATGCCTGTCGGGTTACTAATTGGTCGGATATTGCTCATCCGCTTTCCTTTCCAAAGTGATTGCCGTAATAGAGTTCTGCTTTTCCTGCAAGCAGAAGGGCTTACTAAGTAGCAATCACTCTGCCTTGGTTCCATCCTTGCCATCCGAAAATGAAAAGCTGCCTTCGCCGCATGCCAGGCGTTGGTCATTGGAGCGTTTTCACCCTGACCTGCCTGCCGATCCCGGACAGGATGCCGCCGGCACTGCGTTGTGACTCCTTGCCATGGCTTGGCCATGTCGCGTCGTCACGCCCTGTTCCAGCGGCACTCTGCCTCGGCCTCGGCCTCGACTAGGCCGGTCAGGGCGAAAAAGCTCTAGGCTGCCATTTAACGCTCATCCCTGAGCGCTGCTTGCCGTTCCAAGTTTTTCATTAAGACGACTCGCTAAATACCACTCGTTGTCGTGCTTGACCCATTTGTCGCTCCTCTCTGGGTCAAGCTCCATGCTTCCTGTATCACCTGTTCTAGTAAAGCCCCAAGCTGCATACACGGCTTCTACAGCATCGTCGAGAGCGTATAAGGAAACTTTGCCACCTTTTCCTGCCTGATCAGAAGCCTGTACCGCCCTTTCCATCAAGGCCCCTCCCGCCTTTCGTGAGCCTGGATGAGTGACTAGATCATCGATGCAAGGTATGCCGTCTTTTGCTGAGGTGTTTACAATCAACAAGCCTGCAGGGTGTTTTTCCTTGGTAATCGGATGCTGATGTATGCAAAGAATTTTCTGCCCGCCAGTTGATTGACATTCGCGCTTTTCATATCTTCCAGCATGATCTGGGTCGAGTCCACTCGGTTATGCCATGCCCGCTGCTCTTCATCCGGGACCGGTGCTTTTCTATGCAAAAAATAATTAACTGGATAATCTCGCCAGCCGTCCAAATTGTCGAGCATAGCTTCAACTGTAGCCTTTGCTTATTCGATAGTGATTTCTTCAACAGGGGCCGTGTAAGTTGGCGGGTGTTGGGAGGAGGTTGAATCTTGCTTTTCACTGAGCCGGCTTTTTACAGTGAGAAACGAGGAGGTGCGTCGAGACTCAGGCCGTGACCCTGTAACCGCCGTATTGACTGAATCAGCTTCCCTTTGTCCTGCTGTATAGGCGGAAGCTGGTCGAGGTAATACGCTTGAGACTGATGAAGTCCGTCGAGACTCCGGCCGTGATCCCGTATCCGCCGTGTTGGTTGGATCAGCGGTCCATTTCTATGGGTTGATCCGGCTCATTTGGCCGCCGGGAAGACCATTCCGCACAGGGATTACATTTTGAATTAAAAATGCGGGACCACATTGACTCTCCTCGCTAAAGAAAATGCGCTACCGCCCCAGTAGTCCGTGGCAGGCGGCAGCAAATATGTAAGCTCGATGAGTAACTACCGAGCTCAAAGAGTTCCAGTAATTAAAATATTTGTATCTCAAGAATCAGAAAAACAGGTATCCAGCATTGCTCATGGGGATGCGAATCAACCAAAGCGCGGCTAGATGCAAGGGGTAATAGGCGTAGAAAGTCCGACGAAGGCGCGGCACACGCAGATCGAGACAGGAGGCCACCAGAAGCAGCGGAAAGGCCATCAAGGTCGACCAATTCGCGTTGATGACCCACGGCGCCCCGCAGGACACCACGGCGAAAGCCGCGGCAATCATCGAAGGCCATCTGAAGTATGTCCAAGCGGCCAGAACCCTGAATTGTCTTACCGATCCGGACGAGGGCATAAGTGCTTGACTGATGAGGCACTGCCCCGAGCCTTGCCCGGGGCGTTCGCATACTAAAACAGCAGCGTCTTCAAGCAATCCCGCACCAGGGCATGCCTTTTTGCCGCATCGGCATTGTCGAGAATGTCAATGTTCAATGCAAATGCATAGGGCTTGCCCTCCTTCTCGATCCAGCCCACCAGCCACCCGATCTGCGCCGTCGCCGAGTGGAAGCCCCAGCCTGTTTTTGCAAACATGGTGTAGCCCTGCGTACCTTCCTGCTGAATCATGCTGCGCATCGTGAGCATGCTGCGTTCGCTGAACGGCAGCTGGCGCTGCGCCAGTCTAGCCATCAGGCGCGCCTGTTCGATTGCGGAAATCTCCAGCGGCCCATCGAGCCAGAACCGGTCGATCACCGTGCCGAGTTTGCGATTGCCATAACCGACCAGATCGATATAGTGCTGCATGCGCCGCGCACCGATACGCCGCGCCAGTTCCTGATATACCGGGACATTCGATATGCGAATGCCATCGCGCAGGTTCATGTCGCGCTCCCATTCCTTGATGAGTTGCGGTTTGCCGCCATAGGGTAGAACCTCCAGTTCGTCTTGCACGGCGCCTGTGTCCATGCCTATCATCGCATTGAAGATCTTGAACGTGGATTGCGGCGCGAAGCGCTGATTGGCGCGCTTCCTGTCATGCACCGAAATCCGATCGGCGGCAATGTCGTACAGCGCGAAAGTGCCGGACACGCCGGCGGCGCTGAAATGATTCGCGAGTTCGGCGCGCTCGACGGTTTCGGTTGCAAAGACGGAAGCGCCGGCGAAAAACATGGCGGCAGCCAGGGTGCGAAAGATCAGTTTGAACATGGAAGCTCCATCGTTGAAAAGGAGCATGCATGCTAGATTCGCGCACGCAGTCAGACAATCGCTCGGCGCTTAACGGCAGCAACCGGTGTAACCTCTGTCCCATCAGTGTGGATTTTCCTGCACCTCGGAATGAAGAAAATCCCGAATGACCAAGCACGGCGTCTTGGGCATGCAGCCGGGAAGCCGGCAGCACCGGGAAAGCTTGGCAAAGACAGTCGGTCACTCCGTTCAATTGCCATTCAGCACAAAAAGGAAACCAAGCCTTGGTGATTTCAGTTTAATTGCCCAACAAGGGCTACAATCTGCCAGGCAGGATTGACACTTCACTTATTTGCATGGGGCGATCGATCGATTCCCGTTGCACAACTATAGGCCGCTCATGGGTAACGGAAGTTTTTCCGAAAAAGCTGTAAAGACTTCACCGCGTATTGGTACCGGCGTGCCAGGACTCGACGACATCCTGGGCGGCGGACTGTCGCAGAATCGCGTGTATCTGGTGGAAGGCTCTCCCGGCGCGGGCAAGACGACGCTTGCCCTCCAGTTCCTGATGAAGGGTATCCGACAGGGCGAAAAAGGCTTGTATATCACCTTGTCCGAAACCGCCGAAGAGCTGCAGGAGATCGCTGACAGCCATGGCTGGTCCATAGAAGACCTGTCCCTGTTTCAGCTTGTCAATGACGCGGGTCTCGACCCGGATTCCGAACAATCGATCCTGCATCCGTCGGAAGTGGAACTGGGAGAAACCACCAGAAGCATCATGAACGAGGTCGACCGCGTCAGCCCGGCGCGTGTCGTGTTCGACAGCCTGTCTGAAATGCGCCTGCTGGCACAGAATCCCTTGCGTTATCGGCGCCAGATTCTTGCAATCAAAAACTATTTTTCCACGAGAAAATGCACTGTCATCCTTCTCGATGACAAGACCTCGGAGACAAGCGATCAGCAGCTGCACAGCATTGCTCACGGCGTGATCACGCTTGAGCAGCTGGCACAGGAATTCGGCAAGGAACGTCGGCGCTTGAATGTCGTAAAGATGCGAGGCATCAAGTTTCGCGGCGGCTTTCACGACTTCATTCTCGACACCGGCGGCTTGAGGGTCTTTCCGCGCCTGGTTGCCGCCGAACACGGTCGGAAGTTCTCTGCCCTCATGCGCCCTTCGGGTTCGTCCGGACTGGACAAGCTTTTGGGCGGCGGGCTGGTCCCCGGCACAAGCACATTGTTTGTCGGCCCGTCGGGCATCGGTAAAACCACGCTTTCCATCCAGACGATTCTGGCGGCCCTTGAACGCGGCGAGCGTGCTTCGCTCTACCTGTTTGACGAGGGCCTCGGAACCCTGCTTACGCGAAGTGCGGCACTCGGCATGGATGTGCGTCCGTATATTGAAAGCGGCCATCTGCTCTTCAAGCATATCGACCCGGCCGAGCTCGCGCCAGGCGAGTTCGCACACATGCTGCGCGATTCTGTCGAAAACGTCGGCGTGAACTTTATCGTTATCGACAGCCTCAACGCGTATCTGCAGGCTATGCCCGGCGAGAAATACTTGATGCTGCAAATGCACGAATTGCTCGCTTATCTGAATCAGCAGGGGATTACGACCGTGCTTATCCTCGGGCAGCATGGCCTGATCGGCGAGGTGCGCAGTGAAGTGGACTTGAGCTACCTGAGCGACGTTACCGTACTGCTTCGCTTCTTTGAAGCCAAGGGACGGATGCGCCGTGCCATTACCGTCATAAAAAGCCGCACCAACGACCATGCGCAGACGATCCATGAATTGCGCTTCGGTACCGAGGGCATTGAAATCGGCGAGCCTCTGGAAGGCTTTGAGGGTGTGCTGACAGGCCTGCCGACATACCGGGGCGCCACGCCGATGATGACTACGCAGGACGAAAACAATGACACTGGAGCATAAGGACGAGGAACGCATCCTCATCCTGGCTCCGCGGGGAAGGGATGCGCAGGTCATTGAGCAGGTCCTGACCCGGTCCGGGACGCGTTGCACCGTATGCGCCGACTACGCGGCGCTGTGGCAGCAACTCGATTTGGCGGCGGCCGCGCTCATCGTGGAAGAAGCCCTGCATGGAGTTGACCTCGAGCCTCTGGCCGGCAAGCTGGCGCAGCAAGCTTCGTGGTCCGATTTTCCTTTTGTCTTCCTGATGTCGCCGACGGACGGCAAGATGAGCACGGGCGTCAACACGACCATTCAAGCCCTCGGCAACGTCATTCTGCTGGAACGCCCGATCAATGCCGAAACCCTTCGTACCGCTGCCGCATCGGCGTTGCGCGCGCGCAGGCGACAGTATCAGGCGCGTTCCGATTTGCACGAACGCATGCGCCTCAATGCCACCCTCGAGAGCCGCATTGCCGAGCGCACGGCGGAGCTTGCGCAAGCCAATGACCGCTTGATGCAGGAAATGGCCGAGCGCGAACGCGCCCAGATCGCCCTGGTGCAGACGCAGAAAATGGAAGCCCTCGGTCATCTGACGAGTGGAATTTCCCATGACTTCAACAATCTGCTCAGCATCATCCAGGGCAACGCGGACCTTGTGGATTTGATCGCCGGCGACGAGCGCATAAAGCGGATGGCCAATACGATCCGGAAGGCGGCCGAACAGGGGGCCAAGCTGACGGGCCAGTTGCTGGCATTTTCCCGCGCACAACCGCTCGACCTGAAGATTTTCGACCTGAACAAGGCCCTCGAGGGTATCCAGGATCTGCTGGCTTCTTCCCTTGGCTCAGGCATTCAGGTGCGATTGATGCCCACGGCCGGTCTGCCGCCCGTCAAGGCGGATCCGCATCAGATCGAGCTGGCGGTGCTGAATCTGGCGATCAATGCCAAGGACGCAATGCGTGATATCGGAACGGTGATCATAGGCACCGGCATGAAGCCTGCGACCGAAGGCTTGGTGCCCGGGCGGGATTACGCGGTCATCTCTGTAACCGACACGGGGGAAGGAATCAACCCGGAAATCATTGCCAAGGTCTTCGATCCGTTTTTTACGACAAAGCCGCATGGCAAGGGAACGGGACTGGGCTTGAGCCAGGTGTATGGAATTGCGCAGCAATCTGGCGGCACCGCAAAAATCCGCAGCGAGGTCGGTGTCGGCACCACGGTGGAAATATGGCTGCCCCTGGCTGCTCCCGAGGACACGGTCGATCCGGCACCGCGAAGCAATGTGAATTCCAGGCACGAAGGTAATCGCATCTGCATCATGGTCGTTGAGGATGACCCGCGTGTTCGGCAGTTCATGGTCGAGAGTCTCGAGATCCTGGGTTACCAGGTCGCTCATGCGGAGGACGCGCAGGTCGCCCTCGATAGCATTGAATCCATGAAGCCCGATCTGTTGATCACCGACTTCCTGATGCCCAGCATGACGGGCGCGGAACTGGTAAGGCATGCGCGCAGAATATATCCGGACCTGCCGGTGATCATTGCGACAGGATATGCCGATCTGCAGGCCATCACTGCGGTCATCGATCCGGATGTGGTGCTGCGCAAGCCCTTTCAACTACAGGATCTGTCTTACAAGGTACAACAGGCATTGATCAAGGCAGGCATATCGACAGCCCTTGCCGATTCCGATTGACGGCCAAAGAAAAGCGCGTCAGCAACCTGGTCATCGGCTGCGGCGTGTACAAATAAAAGGCAAACCGAAAGTCAATCCGATGCCTGCAGGGGAAGCGCTTCCACTTGCAGGCAAGCTGCGGCAGGCCAGGGCCATTCCCCTCGCGTCCGGGTGCCTTTTCCCATACGCTTGCACAAGTTCCCTTCGGAAGGTCTTTCCTTTTCTGTACAATCACGTCGACGCCACCCGATTTTCATCACGATGCCTTCCGACCTGCACGCTCCATCCGGATTTTCCCGCCCATCCAAATCCGCGCTCCTGTTTCACTTCGTCGCCGGAGCATGGGCATGAAACTGAAAATGGCGGAAAGGTCGCTGTTCGCAATCTTGCTGCGTTCGCCGTGGTGGATCAGTTTCGTGCTTGCCATCGTGCTCGGACTGCTGGTCAGCGCCATGCTGCCGCGCCAGTATTCCGCACTGGGGGCATCGGCCGGATTTCCATTCCTGGTCATCGGCCTGATCGCGGCCTGGCAGCAACTGCGCGCGCCGAGCCCGGCCCGTATCGCTCAGGCACGGCAAACGCTTGCCGCAATGAGCTGGGGCGAAGTTTCCGCCGCGGTCGAGCAAAGCTACCGGAGCAAGGGCTGCACCATTGGCCGCTATGCTGGCAACGGCGCCGACTTCGAAATTCTCGGCCCCCAGGGCAAGCTGCTGCTGGGCTGCAAGCGCTGGAAGGCGGCGCGTACCGGCATAGAGCCGCTGCAGGAACTTGTCAAGGCGGCGGAAAAGGAATCCGCACGCCCCGTGTATATGGCGCTCGGCGAACTTACCGACAGCGCAAGAAGCTTTGCGGCGCAGCACCGGATCGCATTCATGCAGGATGCGGATCTGGTCGTGCTTGCTTCGTCCACGACGGGTGCGGCGAAAAGCGACAGCCGCTGATTCGCCGGCCTCCTCCGAGAGTTGCGATCCCGCAGTGGATCGCCCTCGCTCGTTTCGAGCTTGCTATTCCGACCTCATTGCCGCGAGGCCGGGCAACGATGCGTGCTTTCAATATTCCACGTAAACCACCCGAATCATTCATCTTGTGCAATGCATCCAGCGAGCGAAACGCGTGGCATCGCCCGTCATTGCTCAACTGCTCTGGTGGTCTGACCACCGTTCCAATTCAAACCTTTTTTTTTCCTGCTGCATTGCGGCGTCAACACTGCCGCACGCCGTCGTTGAGATTTCATAAGCCTGCACCACTTGGGGATTTACAAGTCTTTTATCGTGTCAATACTGGTTTGAAGGAGAAGCGAACAAAAACAATCCTTCAAGATTCGCATGGAGACACACATGAAAGCACAGGAACTTCGTCGGAATGCAGTTCCCTTCCCTTCCTCGCACGCCCCCCGGCATTTTTTATCTGCCGTCCCGCCCATCTCCGGTTGCGGATCACCGCACATCAAGCGGTCCGCCTCGCTGGTGGCGATGGCAATGGCGATGACCGGCCTGCTGAGCGCCTGCGGCAGCAGCGACAGCGATCAGCCGACGGCGGCGTCCAGCACGGACACCAGCCAGCAGGCGCCGGCCGCGCCGGTCATTTCGCAGCTGAACAACCTGACCGGCCCGACCCGCGAAGTCACGGTGGAATTCCAGCAAGGCACCAACATGGCGGCCTCGCCCTCTCCCGACGGCAGCCGCATCGCCTTCACCGCGCAAGGCGCGCTATGGATCATTCCGGCTGCCGGCGGCAGCGCCACCCGCATCACCGGATGGGAAATCGAACCGACCGCTCCGGTCTGGTCGCCGGATGGAAAACTCATCGCATTCCAAAACTACACCCCTCAGGGCAACTACCATCTCTACACCATCGAACCCAACGGCGCGAACCTGAAGGAAGTCACCACGGGATTCTTCGACGATCGCGAGCCGGCATGGACACCGGACGGCAGTTCGCTGGTGTTCGCTTCCGACCGCAGCGGTGACGGGCAATACAAAATCTGGCGGGTGGCCGTTGCCGGCGGCACGCCGGTGCAGATCACGAAAGGGCCTGGCGCGGAAAGCAACCCGGTGGTCTCGCCCGACGGTACGCAGGTCGCCTACACCGATACCAACCGCGTGTTCCGCGCTGCCTATTCAGGCAACGATGCGGCAACGCTGGTTGGACCGGGAGCCTTCCCGGCATGGATGCCGAACGGACAGGGCCTGGTTTTCCAGACCGGGACCAGGGCGCTGAACATGGACGGCAGGGAAGTCACCAGCGGCGAAGACCTGTTTCCCTTCCCGGTACGCTGGCTGCCCGACGGACGCTTCCTCTATACCGCCGACGGCAAGATCCGCATTCGCGACAGCGCCGGCGGCAACATGCGCGACGTGCCGTTCAGCGCCTCGATCACGGTCAAGCGCCCCAACTTTACAAAGACCAAGGACCGCCATTTCGACGATGTCGCGCAGCGGCAGATCATGGGCATCAGCGCGCCGGCGCTCTCGCCCGACGGCAGGCGCATCGCCTTCGTCGCGCTCAACGATGTCTGGGTGATGACCATCGGCGAAGCCCCTGTGCGTCTCACCAACGACAAGGATCGCGACGGTAGCCCGCAATGGACGGCGGACGGCAGCGCCGTGTATTTCTCCTCCGAAAAAGGCAATGCCGGCGCGCTTGCCGTCGACCAGGTCGAAGTCGCGTCCGGCCGCCGCACGCGGCTGGCATCGATCGCCGCCAAGTCGATGGTCACGCCCAAGATGTCGCCCAGCGGCGACCGCATCGCCTTTACCAGCGGATCGGGGCAGCTCGAAGTGTGGAACATCGCCGCGCGCTCGGCGCAGGTCATCGCGCCTTCCATTAGCACCCAGGTGAGCACGCCGTACTGGACGCCGGACGGTTCGCGCATCATGCTGGTCGACAACGAGCGCATCAACAACCGTTTCCGCGAAGGCTACAACAAGCTGCGCGTGATCGACGTAGGCAGCCGCGAAGCAAAGTTCTATCCTGTCGCGCAGCCGCCGCAGCAAATCTCCGAACGCGACGAAGGCGCCGCCGCCCTGTCGCCGGACGGCAAAACCGTAGCCTTCATCATGGACTCGGTGCTGCATGTGATGCCGCTCAACGCCGACGGCTCGCCCGCCGGCGCGGCGCGCAAGCTCACCGACGAGGTCGCGGACCTGCCGTCATGGAGCGGCGACTCGTCCACTATCCTCTACAAGTCGGCCGGCAAGCTCAAGACCATTCCCGCCGGAGGCGGCTCGGCCACCGAAGTGCCGGTGAACCTGCAGTGGCGGCAGGCGGTGCCCCAGGGAACCACCATCGTTCACGCGGGCGCCGTCTGGGATGGCGTGAGCCCGCAGCTGCGGCAGAACGTCGACATCGTCATCACCGGCAACCGCATCACCGAGATCCGTCCGCACCAGGACAACGCGCAGGCCTCGGCCGAACGCTTCATCGATGCCTCGACGCTGACTGTCATGCCGGGGCTGTGGGATGCGCACATCCACCCGCTGACGCTGTACCAGGGCGGCCAGTACGGACAGATCGCGGCGCTGATGCTGGCCTACGGCATCACCTCCACCCAGTCGGTGGCCGGGCCGCTGCACCAGAGCGTCGAGATGCGCGAGGCGCTGGAAGCAGGCAACCTGAACGGGCCTCGGCTGTTCATTTCGCCGCCGCTGTGGGAAGGTAACCGCCTGTTCTACAATTTCGCCCGCACGCTGCGCACGCCGGAAATCGCCGATATGGAAATCGCCAAGGCCAAGGCCATGGATACCGATTACATGAAGTCCTATGTGCGCGCGCCGATACCGATCATGACGCGCATCGCGCAGGCCGGGCTTGACCTGGGCGTGCCGACCGGTACCCACATGCTGTCGCCGGGCGCGGCGGCCGGCTTGGGCGGCACCACTCACCTGTCGGCGACCCAGCGCATGGGCTACGGCTGGTCGAAGTCGGTCGGCGGCTTCACCTACCAGGATGCGGTGGACATGCATGCGAAGACCGACTTCCGCCTGGTCGACACGCTGTTCTCGTCGATGGCGCTGGTCGGGGAAGATCCGACCCTGCTGACCGGCGAACGCTTCAGCCTGCTGGTGCCGCCCAACTTCATCAGCGGCCTGCTGGGCACAGCGCAGCCGACTGCGGCGCAGGTGGCCACCGTCAGGAAGGATGCGGAGCAGTCGTCCAAGATCCTGGCGGCTGGCGGCCTGCTGGCCTACGGCACCGACTCGCCGCTGGTGGCGCCGGGCATCGCGCTGCACATGAACCTGCGCGGCGCCGGCCTGGTGCTGAACAATCACCAGGCGCTGCAGACGGTGACCATCAATGCGGCGAAGATGAGCATGGTCGACAAGGACCTCGGCACCATCGAGGCCGGCAAGCTGGCCGACCTCGTCATGGTCAGGGGCAATCCGCTCGTCGATCTCAAGACTGCGGCCAATGTCGAGTATGTGATGAAGAACGGCTTCAACTATTCGGTGGGACAGATCCTGGAGCCCTTCAAGACGCCGGCGGCCATCGCCGCGCGCAAGAAGTCGCTGATGGCCTATCGCATCATGTGCGCGAAGAACCATCATGAATGCGGCCACGGCATGCATGCGCATTGAAGTCAGCTGCTGATCCGCATTGAACCGGGCCATGCCGCGATATCGGCATGGCCCGGCTGTCTTCCGCGCGCAGCTGGTTCAAAAAGCGCATGCCCCGATCCGCCCATTGAATTGAAGGCAGCCTGGCCGCGTTCCGGTTGACGGAACTCTTGCGACAAGGCAGCATCATCTTGAAAGCCGGCCTCCGACCCGGGTAATCCGGCTTGACATGAATTTTTCCATCCAACCGCCATGAACCCGACACCCACTTCCCTGAGACAGGCCCTCGACGGCATTTCCGGCATCCTGGTCACCCCTTTCGACGCACAAGACCGACTTGCGCCCCAGAATCTCAAACCCATCGTCGATCGCGCGGTCGATGCCGGCGTCCACATCCTGGTGGCCAACGGCAATACCAGCGAGTTCTACGGCCTTACCGCCGCGGAAGCCGAGCACATGGTCCATGCGGCGGCCGAGCATATCAACGGCCGCGTTCCGCTGGTGGGCGGCGTCGGCCGCAGCGTGCACGAAGCCTGCGCGCTTGCCAGGGCTTCGCGCAAGGCTGGCGCCGCCGCGCTGATGGTGCACCAGCTGCCCGATCCCTTCGTCGCGCCGAGCGGAATCGCCGCCTACCTGCGGCGCATCGCCGAGGCGTCCGATGGCCTGCCGCTGGTCTTGTACCTGCGCGACGCCAGCGTCGGCAATGCCGTGATCGAACAGCTGTGCCGGATTCCGGAAGTCGTTGGCGTCAAGTGGGCGTCGCCCACGCCGCTGCAGCTGGCCGAAGTCATGGACAGGGTCGCCGACCGCGACATTGCCTGGGTCGGCGGACTGGCAGAGACCTGGGCACCCCCGCTCTACGCGGTCGGCGCACGCGGCTTCACCTCGGGCCTGATCAATGTATTTCCGGCACTCTCGATGCAGATCCACGGCGCGCTCGACCGCGGCGACTATGCCGCCGCGCGCGCACTGATCCGCAGCATGGCCGACTTCGAGGCGCTGCGTGCGCAGGAGCGCAACGGCTCCAACGTGAGCGTGGTGAAGGCCGCGCTGCAGCTGATGGGCCAGGACTGCGGCGCCGCGCGTCCGCCGGCCACCTGGCCGCTCGCGCCGCAGGACCTGGAGCGCCTCGGCCAATTGCTGAAGAAGTGGGAAATGCCCGGCTGAGTCAATTCCGATTCCGACTCATTCCCAAACGCGGGATCGCGTTCTTCCGCTTCACCGTGCTCCTGTCTTCATCCATAAACCGCTCTATGCTCCCTTCTGCTTCCCGGCGGCCATCGATGTTGCACATGAACTGTTTTGCGGCACAGCATGTACATCGATCAGGTTGGAACGCTGCCGCAAGGCACTGCTGAAACTCCAGATGTGCACTCCGCAATTGATTGTGTGCCAGGTTCACCGATTAAGGGGAAAAACGCGGTGAACCTTGGCAAACGCGGGAAGGTTATCCTGCACCACCATCTGCAAAAAGGAAGTACAAAGTTCATACTTTGGAATAGGACTCGAAAGAGCGTTAAGATCTAGCAATAAATCATTGTTTCTCTGGGTTATTATTGCAGTTTGCAAACTGCACTATGCACTATCAGGCGCATTTACCCATAGGCGACAATGAAGAAGGTCACGGCTCTATTCTTATTGTTCATATTGAACATCTGCCTTTCCTTGAACCCTGTTGCGGCCAAGGTCAAATCAACGGATTCAAAGGCGAAAAAATCGGCTTATAAAAAAGTCAACAAACGCAAGGTGGCTTCTGCGCCGGCGGCAAAAAAAAGATCCAAGGTATCGGTTCGCTCAAGAACCAAAATTGCTCGACTCAAGAGTGGTCGCGCTAAACGCCTTGTTGCTTACTCTCCGAGCCGATCCTCGGTATCGCGCCAGGCAGTTCCAATCAGCGTGGGAGACAAGCTCGGGCTGAACCACTCGGAAAACATTCTTGGACTGAGGTCCAATGCCGCGCTTGTAATGGACGAGTCCTCTTCAGAAATCCTGTTCGCGAAGAACCCCGAGGCCGTGCTGCCGATTGCATCGCTGACCAAGTTGATGACCGCGCTCGTGGTCCTGGAGGCGAAACAGGACATGGACGAAGTGCTCACGGTGACCAGCGAGGATGTCGACCGCATCAAGTTCACTTCATCGCGCTTGCCGGTCGGAGCGCGTCTTACCCGGCGCGAAATGCTCCATATTGCGCTGATGAGTTCGGAGAACCGCGCGGCCTCCGCGCTTGGCCGACATTTTCCAGGCGGACTTCCGGCCTTTGTCGAGGCTATGAATGTGCATGCCTTGCTACTTGGAATGTCCGATACACACTATGTCGAGCCGACTGGCTTGTCCAGCCAAAATGTGTCGAGCGCACGTGATCTTGCCAGACTGGTATCCGCGGCGGAGGCGCATCCGCTGATCAAGGAATATTCCACGGCCACGGAGCATGCCGTTGAGCCTGGCGGTCGCCAATTGCAGTACTGGAACAGCAATCGCCTGATCAGGAATTCGGACTGGGATATCGTCTTGCAGAAGACGGGCTATATTTCCGAAGCAGGTCGTTGCCTTGTGATGAAGGCAATAATAGAGGGCCGTTCGGTGATTATGGTTTTCCTCGATTCCAAGGGAAAGTACTCGCGTGCCTCGGATGCCAATCGCGTACGTGGTTGGCTGGAGAAGGTAAAGCTTCCCGCATTAACTCAAAGCGTCACCGAGCTCGGGGTTAACTGAAGAGGCCGGCGCTCAGGAAGCTCCTTTGTCGCCAAGCGCAGCGTCTATTTTGATTACGATGGCGACATCGCTCAAAACAGCCACAAGCCGACTGCTGGAACCCATGCAAAATATCTCGCTGATCGAAACAGTACTGATGCCCGGCGAGGTTGAAAGGGCGCGGGATTGATGGCATGCCTGTTACGTTCCCGCGCAGGGCATATGTAACAGCCCGATCAGAAGATGCGGTGAGATCGAAGCAAGGCCAATAGCGCGGATGCGAGGGCGCAGACGGCTGCAACGCCAACCAGAATCGCGCCGATTTCTGTTTCCCTTTCTTCATATGCGAAACGGGCGCTCAAGCTCTTGTAGACATCCGTCAACTGCTGCCCGGTCGCTGCGTACATGTATTCGCCGCCGGTATTACTGGCGATCTTCCTCAGGGCGTCTTCATTAAGAGCGACCTTCATCGACCATCCACCGTAAGAGACTACCTGTCCCTCGGCAGTACCGATGCCGACAGTAAAGATGCGCACGCCTCTTTCAGCAGCGATACGGGAGGTTTCAATCGGGTCAGGGCCAGTCGTTGCTTCGCCATCCGACAACAAAACGATAGCGGCGTTTTTATAAGAACCCGGCGGCACGATGGTTTGTGAACGGTCTACCCGCAGAGGATCGTTTGCAGCGGGATTCCGCAGGTTCTTGTCAGGGGCTCTCGGCTCGAAGTCCGCAGTTCCCAAGTCGATCTTCAAGTCAGGGAAGATGGTATTAAGCGAAATCAGGATCGCGCTGCCAATGGCGGTACCGGCTTGAAGCTGCAATTGATTTACTGCGTTCAAGATATCGGTGTGGTTCCTGCTCGGCGCTTGCACGACGCTGGCCGCGGTTGCAAAACTGACGATCCCTATGCGAGTGCTATCCGGTTGCAGTTCAACGAACTCCTTCACAGCGGCCTTTGCCGCATCAAGCCGGTTGGGCTGGACATCGTCGGCCCGCATGCTTCCTGATACATCCAGGGCCAGAATAATGGTGTTATGCAAGGTCGGGAGCATCACGGTGGCAACCGGCCGTGCGAAAGCAAGAATCAGCAAGGTAAGCGCCGCAATGAATAACGCCGGGGAAAGATGGCGCAGGAACGCTCGGTCCTTGCTTGCCGTAGGCAATGATGCGGTCAGGCCGGGGTAGCGCTGCAAGGTGTCGGTTGTTTTACGCGTGGCCCGTATGTACCATGCTGCAAATACGATGGGCACAAGCAAGAGGGCCAACAACTCCGGCCACAGAAAATTTACGTCGTATCCCATCACAAAGCCTCGTTCGGATCATATTCCTGCTATCAGGTGTCTTTATCATGCACTTGCTCCTGACTCGTCGTAGCAAGAAATGTGATTTACCTGAGGCGCCTCAATAACCGGAACGCATTCTTTGCCTTATTACTCGCCTAGCGGCCTGGTGTTTATTCGTCATGGAAATTGCATTGGGCATGTTCCAGGCAGGATTGAGAAGACAGTCCAATCGATCATGCGAATGGCTTTTTACTACATCAAAACCCCGGTTTTAATTTTTCATTAAATACAACCATATGAAAATTTCATATCTATAACGATCCGTGTAGGCTTGGCCCGGCACTCAAGGGCCGGTCAGTTCTGTACCCGCCGGATCACACCATAGGGAAAGGCTTCCGATACACCGATGGAATGCATCAGTCTCAGCTTGCCGATAAGTTCGTCAAGATCAAACGGTTTATTGAGATAGAAATTCGCCCCTGCGTTAAGGCACCGCTCTCGAACATGGCTGCTTTCAAGCGCGGTGATGATCATGATAGGCATGGCGTCATTGCGGGCCCGTATCTCTTGCAATAGCTCATAGCCGCTTTTGCCGGGAAGCCCGAAATCCAGTATGGCGGCGCTGAAGTCGGTGTCGGCAAGCATGTCGGAAGCAAGCTGACCGTCCTGTATCCACACGACAGAGATATCCTCAAGCTCGAGACCGATCACAATGTTCTCACCGATCATTGTGTCATCTTCAACGAGCAAAACTTTATGATTCATTGTTGATGCCTAACCATGGCTGCTCATCGAACTATCAGCGAGCCAAGTCCTTGAAAAACTGCTCGCGGCCTTTCTATTCACAAAAGTCGGCATCGGTACGTCTGTAAAAACCGGCGAAGAGGCGCCAATTGGGGTACATACGCGCTTTGGCACGATGATGTGTCCGCATGGCTTGCGATTTAAGGACTCATTCGCGCGCAGACAAGACCAAGTGCATGGACGACTCTACGAGAAGTTCATCACTTTACAACACCATTCTTAGGCTACGCTTAACCGTTGCTCAGACATGCGGGGAAAGGTTCAGCGCACGATCACTGCAATGACATCGATATGGCCACCGACCGGAAAATGTCGCATTCCAGGAATGAAACAATGGAAGTTTACAAGCCAATCCGACATGCTTAACTTAAGATCAATGTGGTGTCATCAAGCCAATCTCAAAAAATGTCCGGACAGATCAACCGGACGGGCATTAGGGATTGCTTGCCACCTCAAGGATGGAAATCCAATACAACAACAGCGAAGGAATTGGCGGATGAGCCACTTCCATTAACGGCATCAGGTATGGACACCACGTCTATTCAAAGGACATCGTGTCGTTGCTCGCATCTTTGCCTTCCCACCATGATTACATTGTCGGGAAGTGAGCATCATATAAAAGCTGCTCGGGATTGTTACCGAGGGCCTCCAGTATCGGTTCGAACACTGGCTCGGAAGTTGACGGCCTGCATCGGACAGCGGCCGCATCCTTTGCGTCCAATGCGTGTACGAAGGCAAAGACCAGGCTTGTCGACGATTCACTCCCTATTGTTCTTGATGCATGCACGCGCCAGTGCTGCCGACTCAGCGTTATTTCAATAGTATTGCTGTTATCCGACGTTACCAATTCGCTTGTCAAGTGAACACAATTCTCCAGTGCCCGGGTGTATTCAACTCGCATGGTGTTTGATCGGAACCGGTTCATATTCGTACTGAACCCGTCATGGCTCGTCTGGTTGAACTCATATTGAAACCTGAACGTTCCATCGGAATGAGGACGAATACCCAAGTCAATACGTGCACCCTGGAGTCTGCTGTAAGCCGTGAAATTGCCGGGATCGCCGTCATGGTAAGCAGCATTGTTTTCCGGGTGCGAGAAGGCGGATATCAGCTGTCGTGCTTGTACCCCATACAAGCGGATCGCTACATCGCTTATGGTGCCCTGCCGCCAGCTTTTCTTGGCACCGATCAAGACGCTATGTTGTGAAACGGAAGGGCCTGCCTTCAATACCGCATCGTCCACTTTCCGGGCCGCTGCAAGACGGATACGGATCGTTTTAGAAGGAGCATAGACCGAATTCAGCAATAGTGACGTGGCGCCCTCTTCATGGCTCACAACGCTTCCCATCCCCAGCCGATCTGTTAATTGCTCAAGATGTTCAACCTGAATCGACGATAGTCCGTCAAGCGTGCTGCCGACTTGGGCCTCCCATCTAACCTTCCCGTTTTTAAAACCCAGGCCGGCACCATCTTCCGATATATCGATATCCCAGTGGCTTTCCGAAGCCCCGCCTGGTAACTCCGGCAATCGTATTTCACCTAGTCTGGGCAGGATGAGTCGACGCTGATCATCGGCTGCAGCAGAACACAGAATCGGAGCGAAAAGG
The DNA here is from genome assembly GCF_035916955.1 of Noviherbaspirillum album. Lineage (NCBI taxonomy): Bacteria > Pseudomonadati > Pseudomonadota > Betaproteobacteria > Burkholderiales > Oxalobacteraceae > Noviherbaspirillum > Noviherbaspirillum album. The sequence goes on from NZ_JAWIIV010000009.1 coordinate 105,303, forward strand.
ATCGCAGCAAGGCATATACGCATCACCATAAGCTAGCCCCTTTGCAGAAAGACAAGTTGGCTTCTCAAGACCACGAAGGTGAGTATAGATATTCATGCTTATAGGAATCTTAGGTAACGCTCCGGCAAAACAAGCAAGCCATTTAAGATTGGGCTCAGATTGGCGGAGTAACCTAAAGAAACTGATAAGGTGGAAGCGTGCCGCCGGTGGCGGACGCCACTTCCACCATGGACATGACCTTTGCAACGAAGATTTGGGAGTCTGGAAATGCCAGTGAGTTACGATGAGCATCACCTTCCGTCCTGTTGCGGGATAGGATTGATTCCCGGCGAACCCTACACAGTTTGCCAAGTCTGCCGGACTCGATTTGACACACGGCATATTTCCGATGAAATCATGCTACGCCGTTGCACAGGAGCGGCTGCGCGCGGAAAAATGACGTTCTCAGGTGGCAGGCAGCTTGACGCCAAACTGTGAAAATCGAGGAAGATGGACACGTGAATGCGCAGCAGTACCTGACGAAGGCCAGTGGAGCGAATTGGAAATCTGTTGACGGCAAATTACAACCGCCTGGGCATCATGCGATACGTGTCACTCTCCCGTATCGTGCATGGGTCCGACCAGCACTGGCGACACCGTCTCGTCAGGTTACGGCATCGGTCGCCGACGGCCTGCCGCTTCGAGCAAACCTTTTACCGCGTGAATGTCGACGTGAAATATCAGGCGCTACCTGAAGTTGTATCTTATCCGGCTTATTCATCCGTCTGGCAGTACATCCGCACTCACATTCGTTACCAGAGATTGATATGAAATTCATCGCTGACTCGGTCGAGTACGCCTTCTATGCCTTCTTTGGGCTGGTATGCCTGTTACTTCTCCATACTGTCTCAATTGTTCTTAAACTCATTGGCATTGCGTTTAAGAAGAGACATCAACCATTCTCTGCCATCAAATACGAACCTCGTCCATACGCGGATGAATAATGCATGCAAGGATTCTGCGAGAACTTCCCGGTTTTACTGGCGCCAAAACCTACATGATTCAAACTAAACATGTACGCTCGTTGCAGTTGTTGTCCGGTAGCGCACCGGGGCGTCCTCTTCATTTGAGCGCCGCAAGCGGTCTCGTCAGGATTGCGTCGAATCTGTACGTTATCGCAGACGACGAGCATCATCTAGGCATATTCAGCACAAGCATTGATACACCTGGACGAGTGATGCGCGTGTTACCGGGGACATTGCCCGAATCCAAGGACGAACGAAAGGCAGTAAAACCGGATTTCGAAGCACTTGCCTTTCTACCTGCATCCGAACATTTGCCGTTTGGAGCGCTGCTGGCGGTTGGTTCCGGCTCGACCGTCGCGCGTAAACGAGCCGTGATATTACCCGTCGATGCGGCCGGAGCCGTAAATGACGCACCACGGGTTGTGGATCTTGCCCCCTTATACGATAGGCTTGGCGCATACATCAAGGAACTCAACATAGAGGGCGCCGCTCTCCAGGGCGATCGCCTGACCTTACTTCAGCGCGGGAACCTCAACAATCCCAAGAGTGCCTGCGTTTCGCTGAGCCTTTCGGATTTCCACGCGATGGCCTCCGGCGCCATATCCGCAAGCGACGCTATAGAGCTCCGCATTATCGAGTATGCTCTCGGCGACATCCGCGGCGTTCCCTTATGTTTTAGCGATGCCGTCGCCCTGCCGAATGGCGATCTTGCATTCTGCGCGGTTGCCGAAAATACGGGCGACAGCTACAACGATGGAACATGCGTAGGTGCCGCAGTAGGCATCATCAAGGCGGATGGTTCGCTCTACTCTGTTCTGCCTCTTGCTCATCCGCACAAGGTCGAAGGGATCGAGGCAAGCGTGCAAGGCTCGCTTGTGCATATTTTGTTAGTCACGGACGCGGATGATCCGGAACAACCGGCCTTGCTATTGTCGGCCGACATCGATGGTTATCCGTTCTCTCAGGCTGCATCGAGAATCTTGTCATCCTGATTTGTCCAGCAGATTATTAAACAGCTTTTTCCTGGGTAAAAGATTTCAACAAGGCACATAACGTGATCCATGTCATGCGGTGCCTGTAAGTCACGAACCTTTTGCACCGCTTTGTCTCGCATCCCAATAAACCGGCGGCGAATAAGATTTTTCTGCGAGCGATGCGTATTTTTTCGCGGATCGGCTGCCTTTAATACAATCCAGGCACAGTTGCACGGGAAGACGGCAGGCAGTGGCCTGTCCTCTTTGAGGCTTCGTTTTACGAGGCTTTTCTCCTGCGGCCCGCCTGCTGGAACCGGACCCCAACATGCCAGATAGTGGACGTGCGCCCGTTTCAACCTCTCCCGCCGCAGCCTTGCCCCGCCCTACCCTGGGACTGGCTCAGGCGGTCGCCCTGATCGTCGGCGTCGTCGTCGGCGCCGGCATCTTCAAATCGCCCTCAATGGTGGCCGGCATGACCGGCAGTACGGAATGGATGTTTGCCGCCTGGATATTCGGCGGCGTGATTTCGCTGGTCGGAGCGCTGTGCTATGCCGAACTGACGACCGCGTACTCGCATGCGGGCGGCGACTATCATTTCCTCAGTCGCGCCTATGGGCGTTCAGTCGCCTTCATGTTCGGCTGGGCGCGTCTCTCGGTCATTACCACCGGCTCCATTGCCCTGCTCGCCTTCGTATTCGGCGATTATCTGAACCGCCTGCTGCCTCTCGAAATCGCTGGCGCGCAATGGGGACCGGTCATCTACGCGGCGGCCGCGGTCGTGGTGCTGACCAGCATCAACCTGCTCGGCCTGCGTGCCGGCGCTTCCATGCAGACCTGGCTGACCGTGATGGAAATCCTCGGCCTGCTGGTCATTGTCATCGCCGCGCTGGCGATACGCGGAGGCGCACCAGAGCCGGCCGTGTCCGCGCCTCCACCGTCGGGAACTTCATTCGGCCTGGCCATGGTCTTCGTGCTGCTGACCTACGGCGGCTGGAACGAAGCCGCGTACATCAGCGCCGAGATCAAGGATGCGCGGCGCAACATGGTCAAGGCGCTCTCGCTGTCCATCCTGGTGATCACCCTGCTGTATGTGATGGTGAACTGGGCACTCTGGAAGAGCCTTGGCATCGGCGGGATGGCCAATTCGAATGCGGTGGCGGCCGACATGATGCAGTCCACCCTCGGCCCCTTCGGGCAGATCTTCATCGCGCTGCTGGTCGTGGTGTCGTCGGTGACTTCGATCAATGCGACGATGATCGTCGGCGCGCGCACCAGCTATGCCCTGGCATGCGACTGGCCGGTGCTCGGCAAGCTGGCCAACTGGGACGCGCACCGCGACAGCCCGGCCACGGCCATGCTGGTGCAGGGGTTGGCCGCGCTGTGCCTGCTGGCGCTGGGCGCGATGATAGGCAGCGGCTTCAAGGCCATGGTGGAATTCACCGCGCCGGTGTTCTGGCTGTTCTTCCTGCTGTCGGGCCTGTCCCTGATCGTATTGCGCATTCGCGACCCCCACACCGAACGCCCCTTCCGCGTACCGCTCTATCCGCTGCTGCCGCTGTGCTTCTGCGCCAGCAGCGCCTTCATGCTGTGGTCCAGCCTGTCTTATGTGTACAGCCAGGAGCTCGGCGGCCTCAATGCCGCCTGGATCGGCGTGGCGGTCCTGCTTGCCGGCATTGTGCTGCTGGGCATGATGCACGTGCTGCACCCGAACTCTTCCAATGCTTCGCCCCGCCATGTTCCCCCTCACGTCAGCAAGGAGTAATGCCATGGAATCGTTTCCCCGTACCCGTACAAGACTTGTATCACGCGGCGGCATGACCGGCCTCACCGGCATGTTCCTGTTCGCGCTGCTCTGGGCGCTCGGCATCGCCGGCGCGCAGGCGCAGACCACGCCCAAGCTCGATGTTCCCTACGTGCCGACGCCTGAAAACATCGTCGAACGCATGCTGGACATGGCCAAGGTCGGAAAGAACGATGTGCTTTACGATCTCGGCTGCGGCGACGGCCGCATCGTGATTACCGCGGCGAAGGAACGCGGCGCCACCGGCGTCGGCATCGATCTCAATCCGGTGCGCATCGAGGAAGCCAAGGCCAATGCCAAGACCGCCGGCGTCGAAAAACAGGTGGACTTCAAGGTGGGTGACCTGTTCAAGGCCGACGTGTCGAAAGCCACCGTGGTAACGCTGTACCTGCTGCCGGAAGTCAACCGCAAGATACGGCCAATGCTATGGAAGCAGCTGAAGGTCGGCACCCGCGTCGTTTCCCACGACTTTGATATGGGCGCCGAGTGGCCGCCCGAAAGAGAGGAACGCATCGGTGGAAAGACGCTCTACTACTGGACAATCACACCGGCGCACAAGGCGGCGGGCAATTCCACGAAGAGCTGAGTTCGGTATCTTGCTGACCTTGGCTGAAGCGGGAGGCTGGCCGCATCGACGGCGCAACACTTGATGCGCCGGCCTCGCCAGGCCGCGCGCAGGCATCCCTTTCCACGGAGTCAGCAGATGAAAACACGGACAACCATCACGATCGACGGCGCCGCCTATGAATTGAGCGACGAGTTCCTTTCGCATGTGCTGGAACTTGCGGTCGAAGGCGGCTGCTCCTACTGGGCCGACGCCAGCGGCGAATCGGCCGACAAGGCAGGCGGCAACGAAGGCATCCGCGACTTCGACTTGACCGACTATGTCGAACACGACGGCGATGCCGATGACGGCGATGCGCCGCTCTATACCTCGGCCACCTTCCTCGCATCGAAGGATCCGGCGCAGGGCGGTACGCTGGACCTGCAGGGCGTCGCCGACGCCATCGAACGCATCGTCGGCGGCGATGCCGAAGTGCCCGAAGGAATCCGGGAAATCATCAGCGTTGCCGTCGAGGACGGCGATGCCTCGGATATCGATACGGAAGCGGCAGACTGCATCGTGCAAATCGGGCTGTTCGACGAAGTCGTCTATGGTTGATTGCGTTATTGAGTAATTGGATGGAGCATCGGATCGGCGATTCGCCGCTCCAATGCTCCATTGTTTCATTGCTGCATTGCGCACCGTGCAGCAACCGACGGCCGGGTCCGGCCGGCATGATTGCATTCCGCCAACTGCCGCGATCGCATCTTCTCCGCCGAAGCGACCTGCTTTGGCTATAATTTCCGCCTTCTCCCGCCGCCGTCGCCCGATTGGATTTCCCATGTCGCTCCTCGATCATCAGCTTGAACTATTGTCTCCCGCCAAGACCGCCGAAATAGGCCGCGAAGCCATCCTGCATGGTGCGGACGCCGTCTATATCGGCGGTCCTGCTTTCGGCGCACGCCACAATGCCAATAATTCACTCGAGGATATCGCCGGCCTGGTCGAATTCGCCCATCGTTACCGCGCCCGCATTTTCGTGACCATGAATACCATCATGCACGATGCCGAACTGGAAACGGCGCGCCGTCAGATCTGGCAACTCCATGATGCGGGCGTCGATGCGCTCATCGTGCAGGACATGGGCCTGCTCGAAATGGACTTGCCGCCCATCCAGCTTCATGCCAGCACGCAATGCGATATCCGCACTATCGAGAAGGCGCGCTTTCTCGGCGCCGTCGGTTTCTCGCAACTGGTGCTGGCGCGCGAGCTTACGCTGGAACAGATTCGCAAGATCCGCGACGCGGTCGATACGCCGCTCGAGTATTTCGTCCACGGTGCGCTGTGCGTGGCGTTTTCGGGACAATGCTACATCTCTCACGCTGACACGGGCCGCAGCGCCAACCGCGGCGATTGCTCGCAGGCTTGCCGCCTGCCTTACACCCTCACCGACGGCCAGGGCGGCGTGGTGGCCTATGAAAAGCATCTGCTGTCGATGAAAGACAACGACCAGAGCCGCAACCTGGAAGCGCTGATCGACGCCGGCATCCGTTCCTTCAAGATCGAGGGACGCTACAAGGACATGGGCTACGTGAAGAACATCACCGGCCACTACCGCCTGCTGCTCGACGAGGTGCTGGAGCGCCGGCCCGAACTGGCGCGCGCATCGAGCGGTCGCACGCGCCTGCTGTTTTCTCCCGACGTCGACAAGAATTTCCATCGCGGCCATACCGACTATTTCGCCCAGGGACGGCAGGCTGACATCGGCGCCTTCGATTCGCCGAAGTACGTGGGCGTGGAGCTGGGCACGGTCAGCCGCATCGGCGCCGATCATCTCGACCTGGTGACCAATGCGCCGCTGGCCAACGGCGACGGCCTCAATTACATGCACAAGCGCAGCACGGTCGGCATCCTGGCAAACCGTGCGGAGAAACTGGGCGAGGATGAAGAGTCCGGAGGCCAGCGCTGGCGCATCTATCCCAATGAAAGCCTCGCCGCCCTGTCCGGCCTGAAGGCAGGCGTCGTCATCCATCGCAATCGCGATCATCAGTGGGAAGCGGCGCTGAACAAGAAGTCGGCCGAGCGCAAGGTGGCGCTGCGGCTGACGCTGTCCGAACATGAGCATGGGAATGGCAGGGGCCTGCGCCTGTCGATCCTGGACGAAGATGGAATCGCGAGTGCGAGCGATGCCGCCATCGAGCTGCAGCCCGCGCAGCAGGCGGCGCAGGCCGACTCAGCATTGCGCGCCAGCCTTGGCAAGCTGGGCAACACCATGTTCGAGGCGGCGCAGGTGGAGCTGTCGCTGTCGCAGCCGTGGTTCGTGCCGGCGGCCGCCATCAACGCCCTGCGGCGCGACGCCATCGCCGGGCATGAAGCCGCGCGTCTCGCCGCCTGGCAGCGTCCGGCGCGCAAGGCGCCTGCCGAACCGCGCCCGGCGTATCCCGAAACGCAGCTTTCCTACCTCGCCAACGTGTATAACGAAAAGGCGCGCGCCTTCTACCACAGGCACGGCGTGCAGTTGATCGATGCGGCGTATGAAGCGCATGAAGAAGCGGGAGAGGTGTCGCTCATGATCACCAAGCACTGCCTGCGCTTCTCGTTCAACCTTTGTCCCAAACAGGCCAAGGGCGTGCAAGGCGTGCAAGGCCAAGTCAAGGCGGAACCGATGACGCTGGTCAGCGGCAACGAGCGCTACACGCTGCGTTTCGATTGCAAGCCCTGCGAAATGCACGTGGTGGGCGCGATGAAGCCCGGCATCCTGCACTCGCCGCCGCCGTCGGCCGTGCCTTACAGTCCGGTGGTCTTTCATCGCCGCCGGCCCGGCGCCTGATCGGCGGCGGCATGTAAAAAAGCCCCCTGCGGCAGGACCGCAGGGGGCAAGTTAGTTCATCCGGAACTAACGAGAGACACAAGACACATTCAAGCCAGTTCAAGTTTTCGGCGTGCCGGCTCCACCAGACAGCTTCCGGTTCTTTTCCGTGAGCGAACGAATCAATCCGTCGAGGCCGCCCTTGCTGATTTCCGCGGCAAAGCTGCCCTTGTAGGTTTCGATCAGCCAGGCGCCGAGCAGATTGACGTCATAGACCTTCCAACCCTCGGCCGACTTGTGCAGGCGGTAGCTGAGTTGCATAGGATCGCCGCCTCGCCCCTGCGACACCTGGAATCGGACCTCGGCTTCGGAATCGTCCGCATGGCTGCGCTGCGGCTTGAAGTCGGGTTTCTGGTTGCCGATCTGCGAAAGCGCGCCGGCATAGGTATGCATCAGCAGCGCCCGGAATTCGCTGATCAGTTGCTGCTGCTGCGCCGGCGAAGCCTCGCGCCAGTGGCGCCCAACCGCCATCGAGGTGGTACGCTGGAAATCGACATGCGGCAGGATTTTCGATTCGACCAGCTGATGGATGCGTTTGCGGTCGCCGGCCTTGACGTCCTTGTCGCTGCGTGCAACTTCCAGCACTTCCTGAGTAACGCGCTGCACCAGCGCCTGGGGCGCTTCAGCCGCATTCTGCGCATCCGCCGCGCCGGCGGAGGAAACAAAGCCTGTGAATGCGAAGGCTGCAAATGCCGGCAGGATGATTTTTCTTAATTGATTCACGACAACCCCGATTACCTGAATGGACTGCGATCAAACCGGCGGTTGGCCGGGCATCGAACATGACCACATTGTAGGTAGCGGCGAATCAGAGATAAACCGGCCCAGCGCGAACTCACTGTTCGGTCTGAATGCACAATCGGTGTCGTTTTGGCATGGCGGCCCGTTCAACCCTGAACGAGCATGTCCTTCCGCACTCGCTCCAGGTGCTGCCTGACGTAGAATCCAGCGGCCTCCTGGTTGCCGGTCGCAATCGCTTCATATATCAGGCGGTGCTCGTATACATACAGGCGCGCCCGAGCGGGATCATGGATTCCCGTATCGCGCAACTGCCGCCACAGCGGTTCATCCACCGCGGTGGCGATGACTCTCGCGATCCCAATCATGACGGGGTTGGCGGTCATCAATGCAATCCGCTCATGGAACTGGCGGTCGTGCTCGTTCCATTGCCGCCGCTGCTCGGGATCGGACAAGTCGCTTCCCGATTCCATCAAGTCCAGCAGGCGCTCGATTTCGGTATCGCGTTTCCCGACCGCAGCGGCGAACTGCGCGATCAGCGGCTCGATGGACAGCCTGGCCGCCAGAGTGGACAAGGGACTGGTATCGGGCGTGACGCTCGCTTTTGCCTTCCGAATGACTTCCACGGCTTCCTGCAGGACATATGATCCGGAATTCGGCCGGGTCTGAATGACGCCCTGGTTCACCAGTTCCGCGATCGCCTCGCGCACTGCAGCCCGCCCCACGCCCAGTGAAGACGCCAGATGGCGCTCGGCGGGAAGACGCGAGCCCGGGGCATGGGTGCCATCGAGAATCAGCCTTTTCAGCCTGTCCGCCACCAGCTCATACAATTGCGGCGCCTTCAGGGAAGCGGAAAGTTTGTCGGGGGGCGGAAAATTCATGTTTTATTTGGTCCATCCAAAATACCAATCTGGTTATACTAAAACCAGATGCCACCGGCGTAAATCCTTGCCCAAGCAAATCCGACCGCCATGCGGATCAGCGAATGGTCCTGGACGCCCGGCCAGTCGCTCCGCATACTTACAATGAACATGACTCATGCTGAACTTCCTTCGCACCATCCAGACGATTGACGCGCATACCGGCGGCGAGCCGCTGCGCATCCTGTTGTCGGGAATGCCGCCTGTTCCCGGAAACAACATCCTCGAAAAGCGGGCCTGGCTTAAAGCCAACCGCGACGATCTGCGCCAGTTCCTGATGAACGAGCCGCGCGGCCATGCCGACATGTACGGCGCCTACCTGCTGCCGCCGACCACACCCGGCGCCGACTTCGGCGTGATCTTCATTCACAACGAAGGGTATAGCGACATGTGCGGCCACGGCATCATCGCGCTGGGCAAGGTGCTGGTCGAAATGGGGCTGGTGGAGCGGCAAAGTCCTACGACTCGAATCGGCTTCGACGCGCCGGCGGGCTTCATCGAAGCCCACGTCGAATGGGATGGCAGCCGTGCCGGGGACGTCACTTTCAGGAATGTCCCGGCATTCATCTTCATGCGTGACCTGGAAGTCAACACGCCAAGCTTTGGCCGCGTCACCGGCGACATCGTGTTCGGCGGGGCGTTTTACTACTATGTCAACGGCGAGCAGGCCGGACTCGAGATCAGACCGGAGCTGGTGCGATCGCTGATCCAGCTCGGCGCCGAAACCAAGGCCGCGGTCAAGGACAAGGTCAGGATCCGGCATCCGCTGGAGCCCGGACTCGACCAGCTGTACGGCACCATCATCGACGGTGCGCCGAACCGCGCCGGCGTCGATCAATCGAATGCCTGCATCTTCGCCGACCGCGAGGTCGACCGTTCGCCGACGGGAACGGGAACCTCGGGGCGCGCGGCGCAACTCTACCTGCGCGGGAAGCTGCCGATGAATCAGACGTACGTCAACGGCAGCATCGTGGGCAGCAGCTTCAAGGTCCGCGTGACCGACGCCGTCAAGGTCGGCGAGTTCGACGGCGCCATTACCGAAGTCACCGGCACCGCACACATCAGCGGCTTCAATCAGTGGGTCCTGGAAGATTCGGATCCCTTCCCCACAGGCTTCTTCTTTCGTTGATCACACATCATGCATATACTCGATCAGGCCCGGACCGCCGAGGCGCTTCCGTATTCCAGGCTCGTTCCGGCGCTCGCCGTGGCTGCCAGGGAATTGGCATCGGGGAAAATCAATGCGCCTGAGCGGCAGGTCGTCACGATCGATCCCGACAGCGTGCTGCTCAGCATGCCCGCAATCGGCAGCGATCTCAGCGTCACGAAACTCATTACTGTCCATGGCAAGAATGCGCAGCACCGGCTTCCCGCGATCCAGGGAGAAGTCGTGGTGTTCGACACCGGCACGGGACGCAGGCGGGCACTGCTTGACGGACCGACCGTCACCGCCCGCAGGACCGCTGCGATGACGCTGCTGGGTATCGACACCCTTGCCCCGCGCAAGCCCGAATCCGTCCTTCTCATCGGAACCGGAACCCAAGCGCTCGCCCATGCCGACGCACTCGTGCAGTACTTCGGCGTATCGACATTGCGCGTCGCGGGCCGTACGCTGGAAGGCGCCGAAACGTTTTGCAGGACGCTCGAGGCGCGCCATGCTCACCTGAGCGTGAAGGCACAGACAGCCGAGGAGATCCAGCGGGAGGTTCCCGCAGTCGATGTCATCATTGCGCTGACGACATCGACCAGGCCTGTCATCCCGTCGCAGCTCGCGCCGCATACGCTTGCGATCGGCGTAGGCGCATTCAAGCCCAACATGGCCGAGTTCCCGGCCGACCTGCTGCATGCGCGGCAGGTCGTCGTCGATGACCGCAACGGCGCCATGCACGAGGCTGGCGACCTGATCCAGGCCGGCGTCGATTGGTCGCGCGTCGTTGCGATCGGAGACATCCTGTCCGGCAAAGCGCCGCGACCAACGGATGTGACGGTCTTCAAGACGGTGGGACAGGCGGCTTGGGATCTGGCCGCCGCACGCGTTGCAATTGGTGCCGGGGAATAGGCGCACCGGTCTTCGCCAACCCTCTGGTAAGATGCGTGGCACCCTGCCTCCGGATGCGGGCAGACCACGCGGCCAACGCCGTCATCCGCGGCGCGACATGAAAAACCCGACAGGATTGGAGAATTCGAATGAGTGCTGATGCGCCATCCCGCCCGCGCATGGTCGTTGGAATCAGCGGCGCCTCCGGCATCGTGTTCGGCATACGCATGCTGCAGGTGCTGCGCGAGCTCGATGTCGAATCGCACCTGATCATGAGCCGGTCGGCGCAGATCACGCTCGCGCATGAATCCGATTTAAGCCTGCCGGAAGTCAGGGCGCTGGCCGACGTCAATTATTCGAACAACGACATCGGCGCCGCCATCTCCAGCGGCTCGTTCAAGGTCACCGGCATGGTGATTGCTCCCTGCTCGATCAAGACGCTTTCCGAAATCGCCACCGGCGTCACCGGCAGCCTGCTGTCGCGCGCGGCCGACGTGAACCTGAAGGAACGCCGGCGCGTGGTGCTGATGGTCAGGGAGACGCCCCTGCATCTCGGCCATATCCGCAGCATGGCGGCAGTCACGGAAGCGGGTGCGATCGTCTATCCGCCGGTGCCTGCTTTCTATGCGAAGCCGGCTTCGCTTGAAGAGATGGTCGATCACACCGTGGGGCGCGTGCTCGATCTGTTCGGATTCGATTCCGGCGGTGTCAGGCGGTGGGATCCGAGGAAGGGACGGCAGGAAACGCAGGAGTAGATGCGGCATCGAAGCGGCATTGCCCATGCGGGCGTCTGCAGTTGCGAACAAGCTTGAGGCCGTTGATTGGCCAACCCGGTTTCCGGCTTGGTGTTTCCGCCTTGGTGCGAATCACGCTAGAGCGTTTTCGGCCTGACCGGCCTAGTCGAGGCCGAGGCGGAATGTCGCTGGAACAAGGCGTGACGACGCGACATGGCCAAGCCATGGCAAGGAGTCACAACGCAGTGCCGGCGGCATTCTATCCGGGATCGGCAGGCAGGTCAGGGTGAATCCGCTCTATCGCTGAATGTGCGACATCGAAGCTGCAGCATTGAAATGAATGAACCATGCACCGACGCACCATACAGTGCGCCGATGCATTGAACCGGCAAGCAGCCCGGGTTCAGCCCGGCTTCAATCAGCCGGCAAACGCTTCCAGCGTCGCGTTGAAGGTTGCACTCGGACGCATCACTGCCTTCAGCTTGGCTTCATCAGGCTTGTAGTAACCGCCGATATCCACCGGCTTGCCTTGCACTTCGAGCAGCTCGGCAACGATCTTCTGCTCGTTGTCCGTCAGCGACTTGGCCAGTGGCGCGAAGGCAGCGGCGAGTTCGGCATCTTCCTTCTGTGCCGCCAGTTCCTGCGCCCAGTACATCGACAGATAGAACTGGCTGCCTCGGTTGTCGAGTTCGCCGGTTTTCGGCGACGGCGACTTGCGATTGTCCAGCAGCTTGCCTGTGGCGGCATCGAGCGTCTGGGCGAGAACCTTGGCCTTGTTGTTGCCGGCCTTGATGCCCAGGTCTTCGAGGCTCACCGCCAGCGCCAGGAATTCGCCCAGCGAATCCCAGCGCAGGTGATTCTCTTCGACCAGCTGCTGCACATGCTTGGGCGCCGAACCGCCGGCGCCGGTTTCGTACATGCCGCCGCCGGCCATCAGCGGTACGATGGACAGCATCTTCGCGCTGGTGCCGAGTTCCAGGATCGGGAACAGGTCGGTGAGGTAGTCGCGCAGGATGTTGCCGGTCACCGAGATCGTATCCAGGCCGCGGCTCACGCGTTCCAGCGTGTAGCGCATCGCGCGCACCTGCGACATGATCTGGATGTTCAGGCCGGTGGTGTCGTGATCCTTCAGATAGGTCGTGACCTTCTTGATCAGTTCATTCTCGTGCGGGCGGTACGGGTCGAGCCAGAACACCGCCGGCATGCCGGAATTGCGGGCGCGGGTGACGGCCAGCTTGACCCAGTCGCGGATCGGCGCATCCTTGACCTGGCACATGCGCCAGATGTCGCCCTGCTCGACGTTCTGGCTAAGCAGCACTTCGCCGGTGGCCAGGTCGGTGATGTTGGCCACGCCGTCTTCCGCGACCTCGAAGGTCTTGTCGTGCGAACCATATTCCTCCGCCTGCTGCGCCATCAGGCCCACATTGGGCACCGTGCCCATGGTGCGGGGATCGAATGCGCCGTGCCATTTGCAGAAATTGATGATTTCCTGGTAGATGCGGGCGAAGGTGCTTTCCGGGATCACCGCCTTGACTTCCTTCAGGCGGCCGTCGGCGCCGTACATCTTGCCGCCGGCGCGGATCATGGCCGGCATGGAGGCGTCGACGATGACGTCGTTCGGCGAATGGAAGTTGGTGATGCCCTTGGCGGAATCGACCATAGCCAGCGCCGGGCGGTGCTCCTGGCAGGCATGCAGGTCGCGAATGACTTCTTCACGCTGCGAAGCGGGCAGCGTTTCGATCTTGGCGTGCAGGTCGGCCATGCCGTTGTTGACGTTCACGCCGAGGCTGTCGAACAGCGCGCCGTGCTTTTCGAAGGCTTCCTTGTAGAACATGCGCACGCAGTGGCCGAACACGATCGGGTGCGAGACCTTCATCATCGTCGCCTTGACGTGCAGCGAGAACATCACGCCGGTCTTGTGCGCGTCTTCGATCTGCTTCTCGTAGAAGTCGAGCAGGGCCTTGCGGCTCATGAACATCGAGTCGATGACTTCGCCTTCCTGCAGCGAGACCTTCGGCTTGAGCACGATGGTCTTGCCGCTCTTGGTGACGAGTTCCATCTTGACGTCGCGCGCGCGGTCCAGCGTCATCGATTTTTCGCCATGATAGAAATCGCCGCTGGTCATGTGCGACACGTGGGTGCGCGATGCCTGCGACCATTCGCCCATGGAATGCGGATTCTTGCGCGCATATTCCTTCACCGCGCGCGGCGCCCGGCGATCGGAATTGCCTTCGCGCAGCACTGGATTGACGGCGGAGCCGATGCACTTGCCGTAGCGTGCCTTGATCGCTTTTTCCTCGTCGGTCTTGGGATCGGCCGGGTAGTCGGGAATCTTGTAGCCCTTGGCCTGCAGTTCCTTGATCGCGGTCAGCAGCTGGCCCACCGAGGCGCTGATGTTGGGCAGCTTGATGATGTTGGCGTCGGGCTCGAGCGTCTTCTTGCCCAGTTCGGAGAGCGTGTCGGGCACGCGTTGCTCCGGGGTCAGGTAATCGGAGAAATTACCCAGGATTCGCGCCGCGACGGAGATGTCGCTCTGTTCGATGCGGATACCAGCCGGCTTGGTGAAGGTGCTGATGACGGGCAGGAATGCATGGGTCGCAAGCAGGGGCGCCTCGTCGGTTAGCGTGTAGATGATGGTCGGATCGTTGTTCATACGCTGTTTTCTCGGTTGTCGCGGAGGATTGGGTAATTCTTCTAATACAAATCATGCCTGGGCTAACGATCAACGCCATCCCTGCTCACCTGTTGCGCTGGTGCGAGGTAAAGTCTGCGGACGGACGAAGTCTTATATAAGACATAAGATTGCATTCGCATTATGCATGAGCTTTTCACGCTATGCAAACCTTATGATAGCGGTTGGCGGCCGATCGCGTCGGCCCGCCGTTCCACCATCCCTGCGGCAATCGAATTCCCATGTGTTTCCGGTGCCGGCCGCAACGCAGGCGCGAGGGTAATTTCCTTCAATATCCGCAAGGCGCGCGCACCTATCATCGGTCCCACATCGCATTTGAAAGGGAACGCAGATGAGCATGATCCTCTCCATGGCGGCTTTCGCACTGGCCGCATCGATATCACCCGGACCGGTCAACATCGTGGCGCTAGGCAGCGGCGCGCGCTACGGCTTTGCCGCCAGCATGCGGCACGTCACCGGGGCGACTTTCGGCTTTTCCATGCTGCTCCTGCTGACCGGGCTTGGCCTGCATGAGCTGCTCGTTCAGCTGCCGTGGCTGACAGACGCTCTGCGCTGGGCCGGCGCGGCCTTTCTGCTGACCATGGCATGGCGGCTGGCGACGGACTCCGGCGAGCTGGATGCGGGGCCGGCCTCGAAAAAGCCCACGCTGTCGCACGGCGCGGTGATGCAATGGCTCAACCCGAAGGCCTGGCTGGCCGCTGTGGCCGGCATGGGCACTTATGCCGCTGAAGGAGGTTTGGGTGCGGTCTGGCTGTTTACCGGCGTGTATTTCGTGGTTTGCTATCTTTCCATTGCAAGCTGGGCCTGGGCCGGTAGCGTCCTGCAGCACTACCTGCAGGCGCCGAACCGGATCCGCTGGTTCAATCGGACCATGGCCGCCATGATCGCGGCGAGCGTTATCTATCTGCTGGCAGTGTAATACCGATCCCAAGTCATAACATGACAAATGAGATCGATGGATTTTTTCGCCTGGCGAGGCCGAGGTGCGGATCAAAAATCCATAGCGGGCTATGGATGACGAGCGCAACGCGGCCAGACGGAAATAGACGCGATCTCATGTCATGGAATGACTTGGGATTGGTATAAGGTCAGCCCCGGTGCTGGTACTGCCCCGGGGTGGCGGCGGTCAGGCGCTTGAAAATGCGCTGGAAATGCGCCTGGTCGGCAAAGCCGGCCTCGAGTGCGACCTGCGCTATCGAAACCCCTTCCCTGAGCCGCGACTTGCCGAACTGGATGCGGCGGTTGGTCTGGTATTCGTGCGGCGCGACGCCGTAGCGTTTCTTGAATGCGCGGATCAGATAGGAGGCAGACAACCCGGCCGTGACGCACAGCTCTTCCAGCCGCAGCGTTTGCGCGAAATGTGCGTCGATATGCTTTGCCGCCAGCTCAATCTTCGTTTCGGCATTCGCGTCGGGCGCCGAAACCGGCGCGAGCTCGCTGTCGAGCAGGCCGACAAAATCGGTAACGCAAACCTCCCGCATGAGGCGATCGCTGTCGGCATCGGTCAATAACGCGAACAGCCGGGTACCCGCATCGGCAAGGTGCGGCGCATGCATGGCAGCACACGTGTACGGAAGGAAAGCGCTTGTCGCGATGCCGCGCAGTTCGGCCTGTAGGCGCCCCATCCATCCGGCGTCGAGATAAAACATCAGAAACGACCAGGCAGCGCCATCGATTGGATTGCAGACATGGACCTCGCCCGGGTTCATGACGACAAGCGTTCCCTGTTCAACCACTTCGCTGTGGGTGCCGTTTGTATAACTGCTGCGTCCACCGGTGATGATGCCGACGGAAAAGGTCTCGTGCCAGTGCCGCGCATAATTGACGTCCCGTCCGTCGCTCACCATGCGCGCTTCGATGAACGGCATGGCGGGGTCGCGCCAGAAAAGCTGTTGCCGTCCATGCTTGCGTTGTCGGGTCATGGCGCCGATTTTACATCGGCCCGGGCCATCAGGAGACGGCGCGACCGTCCTTTCCGCTTTCGCATAGTTCCTGCAGATAGGCCCAGGGAAAAATGTCCTGGCGATGGCCATCGCTGAACACGAGTTGCATCGCGCAAGCTCCCACCGGGTAAAGATGGAAGGTGCATCCGCAGGAATCACTGCTGAAGCTTCGTGGCAAGGCGTGCCCATAACGACAATGAAAAAGACTGGCCATTTTTATCGGCGGATTGTGCACGGTTATTGAACAGTGAATCCGGAAAATGACGGTTTATCTATTCCCGGCGGCTGGCTATAGTTCATCCACAGCGTTACTTGCAAAAAGAAAGTGACAGGCCGGATTGCCGGCAGCACACGCAAGACGCGCCTTACTTAACCTCTCAGGAGAATGAATATGAAAGCCAAATCGCTGATCGCCGCCCTGTTGCTGACCGTATCCGCCACAGGCGCCTTTGCCCAGGAATTCGTGCGCCCGGATGCCGGATTCGTTTCAACAAAGTCCCGTGCGGAAGTATTGCAGGAACTGGTCGAGGCGAACGCCGCCCGCACCTCGTCGGTTGCGATGAAAGACGGCGACTATCCGGTCGCGGTTGCCGAGCCTGCAGGCGCCATCTCCGGCAAGACCCGCGCGCAGGTACGCGCGGAGCTCGAGGAGTACAACCGGGAGAATCCGCGCGGCTACCTCTACAGCTACTATATCGGCAATTGATCGGGATGAGAGTACATGTGCCGCTGCTGATAACGCCGCCGGAATGCGGCGCCATCAGCAGCGGCCTGACTTTGCAATTGAAGAGATCTTGAAGGGCAACATGCGGATGGTGGATGGGCGAAATAACGGCTGATGCCTCGTCAGTCACCAATCCAATAAGAACAATGGAAGATGAACAGTCGTGAAGAGGTATACACTTCTGCGCATAATAAAGTGAACAACCATGCGCATCCGAACCCGACTGCTCGTACTAGTCTTGTCCGTCCTCATTCCCGCCTTCATGGCGGCTGCACTTGCTGTCTGGTTTGTCTATACCGAGCAACAGGAAGCACAGAAAAGAAGTCTTGCCGAAACATCTAAGGCAATGTCTCTCTTGATCGACAATCAGATACAGACTACAGAGGCAACATTACGCGCGCTCGCAACTTCCCCGTCACTTGCCGAAGGGGATTTTGAAACCTTCTATCAGCGCACCCGAAGCCTGGTGCCGCCTGACCAATCCACCGTGGTCCTGACTGATCTTACAGGGAAGCAACTTCTCAATACCCGCTTGCCCTATGGGGCTGCGCTTCCCAAGGGCGGCTCAAATTTGATGGAATTGCGCAAGCGGGTCGGCATGGAAAGCACGGTTGTATCGGACATGTTCTTTGCCCCGGCCGGCAAACGTTATGACTATGCGGTCCAGATTCCGGTTGTGCTGGATGGGCAGTTGCGGTATTTCCTGGCGATGGGCATATCAGTCTTGCAACTCCAGGTCTTGCTCACTCATGACAAATTCCCGGCGGGGTGGATTGTCGTCCTGGTTGATCGCAAGGGAATTGTGGTGGCCAGAAGTGACGAACCGGAAAAATTTGTCGGATCCTCCGTGCGCGAAGCACTTCGGATGAAAATTCAAGCAGGCCTGCGCTCCGGGCTTCATTACGGCGTAACGCTGAGCGGCATACCAACAGCCGCGTTCTTCACTCGCGCCCCGAAGTCGGAGTGGACAGCCATCGTCAACATTCCACTCGAAGAAATGCGTGCGCCCGCTTTCAAGGCGGCGGCCCTTCTTGGCGGCATCATGCTGATTCTCTTCGGAGCAGCCATCTTTGCAGCTCGCTGGTACGCAAAAAAGACCGCCGAACCCATTGAAGAACTGCGACTGGCGGCTGAAAAGCTGGGTCGAGGCGAACAACTCGTACCGACTCCATCGGGACTGATAGAAACCGATTCGGTCGGATACGCCCTTCTCAATACCAGCAATCAAATCAGCCAGAACAAGGCCGATCTGGAGCGTCGAGTGGCAGAAGCGGTCGCGTCCGCCGAACGGTCTCAACGGGCGCTGCTGCAGAGCCAGAAACTGGAAGCCTTGGGCCGCCTCACCGGCGGCATCGCCCACGATTTCAATAACATTCTTCAGACGCTTTCCACATCGCTGCAGCTCATCCACTTCACCCACGACCGCGCACGCATCGAGTCCCTGCTCGAAACCAGCGAGAAGGCCATTGAACGGGCCACGGTCCTTACCGGCCAGATGCGCGCCTTTGGACGGGTCCAGGATGCTCAAATGATCACTGTCAGGATCAAGGACATCATTGAAAATGCAATGCCCCTGCTGCAGAGCGCACTGCCCAGTTCGATCCGGCTGAACGTTCATGTAGATGCATCTGCATGGTCCGTTTCCGTTGATGCATTACAGCTTGAGCTGGCCTTGCTCAACCTGGTCATCAATGCGCGAGATGCGATGCCCGCTGGCGGGACCGTAGAGCTGGACGTACAAAATGCAGTGTTTGAACAAGAGCAGCACCGCCTGCCTCCCGGGAATTACGTCAGGCTGACGATTGCGGATTGCGGCACGGGGATGTCCCCGGAAGTCTTGTCGAAAGCCCTCGATCCGTTTTATACGACCAAGAGCGTGGACAAGGGAACAGGGCTGGGATTACCGCAAGCGTATGGCTGCGCGACTCAAGCCAAGGGAACTCTCGTCCTCCACAGCGTGGAAGGCAAGGGCACGACGGTCACCATTTATCTTCCCCAGGCCAGCACGGCGGAAACGCGTGCTGCCACTTCGAGGCAACAACATCTCGAGCCGTCAGGCACAGGCACCCTGCTCTTCGTTGAGGACGATGCCCTAGTGAGGGAATCGGTCGAACCCGCCTTGCTCAACGCCGGATTCAAGGTGGTAGTCGCAAGGAATGGAGAGGAAGCCGTATCGGTACTGGAATCCGATCCCTCCATTGCGTTGATCTTTTCGGACATCGTCATGCCTGGCATTGTCAGCGGAATCGAGTTGGCGAATATTGTCAAACACCGCTTCCCGCATATCCAGATCGTGCTCGCGACAGGCTACACGGACACACGCGTGAACGTACCCGGCGTACGCGTACTTGCCAAGCCTTACAAGATCAATGAAGCTGTTGATTTGCTGACGGAAGCGGTCATTTCAATACCTGATTAGGGTTCGGTCGTCACGGCGTCAGCCGTCGATGTTGTCTGGCGGCGGCAGCCGGTAAGTGGCTGGCGTACGGCTCAGCTTGATGGGTGAGCCAAGACCGGTGTATCCGTTCGGCATGCGAACCAGCATTTCCCGGTGCTCCGTGTGCGGATGCTCCAGCGCTTGCTTGACATCGAGGATGGCAGCGCAAGGAACGCCTTTCGCCAGCAACTGCTCGGTCAAGCTTTCACTGTCGCACCCCTTGAGCAAGGCCACCAGCTTGTCACGTAAAAGACCGCGGTTGGCTGATCGCGATCCTGCGTCGGCGAATCCGCTCTCGAACGCGAGATCGGGTGCCCCTAGGGCCTTGCACAGTATGTGGAACTGGCGGTCGTTGCCGACCGCGAGATAGATGGGCGTGGTACGCGTTGGAAAGCTATCGTAGGGATAGATGTTCGGATGGGCGTTCCCGGTACGGCTCGGCGTTTTGTCGTTGAGGAACCAGTTCGCCGCGTGCGGGTGAAGCAGTGATAGCCCGCTGTCGTACAGTGCCGCCTCGACGAACTGCCCTTTCCCGCTGCGGGTGCGTTCATTCAACGCGAGCAGTATGCCGATCACCGCGTTGAGCCCGGTCACCATGTCCACTACCGGCAGGCCGACACGAAGCGGATCGCCGTCCGCTTCGCCGTTGACGCTCATGATTCCGCTCATTGCCTGTATTGCGGCATCGTAGCCGGGCAGTCCTCCCAACGGCCCGTCCGCTCCGAAACCGCTGACGCGGCAATGGATCAGGCGGGGAAAGCGTTCGGACAACACTTCGTAGCCCAAGCCCCACTTCTCCAACGTTCCGGTCTTGAAGTTCTCCAGCAGCACGTCCGCGTCAGCGAGCAGCGCAAGCAATTCGTCTCGCCCCTCGGGCTCGCTCAGGTCGAGCCGCATGCCTCGCTTGTTCCTGTTAAGGCCGAGGTAATAGGATGCCACTCCGTTAAGGAATGGCGGCCCCCAGGTCCGGGTATCGTCGCCCTGCGGCGGCTCAATCTTGAGGACGTCCGCGCCGTGGTCGCCGAGGATCTGGCCGCAATAGGGCCCGCCGAGTATGCGCGAGACGTCGATGACTTTGATCCCTTGCAGGGACCCTGTCGATATAGTTCCCATGTTTTTCAATCCAGTTGTGCGCCTGAGCTTTTGACAACGTCCTTCCAGCGGGAGACTTCATTCGACATGAAGGTCCGCAAGTTCTCGGGGTCCGTGCTACTGGCCATCTCCAGCCCCTGCTGCGCAAGCGTCTTCGCAAGCTCAGGCCGCTTGAGTGCGGTTGCGAATGCACGGTTGAGCCTTGTCACGACCTCGGGAGGCGTACCGGCCGGCGCGACAATGCCAAAGAAGACGCTGACGTCGAATCCCGGAACGCCTTGCGAGGCAACCGTCGGCACATCGGGCAGTGCGCGGGACGGGGTGGTTGTGGTCACGCCGAGGACACGCAGTTTTCCGGCCTTGATGAAGGGCAGCGCGGTGAGCACATCGGTGAAGGCCATCGAGACATGTCCTGCCACCAGGTCCGTTAGCGCGGGTCCGGTTCCCTTGTAAGGCACGTGCATGAGATCAGTACCGGCAAGCTTGTTGAACAGCACTCCCGCCAGGTGAGACGACGCTCCATTGCCGGATGACGCATAGGTTAGTTTGCCCGCGTTGGCCTTGGCGTGGCTAATCAGTTCCTTGACGTTCTTCGCCGGCAGGTCGGGATGAACCACCAGGACATTGGGCAGGTAGCCGAGATTGATGATGGGTGTAAAGCTGCGCAGCGGGTCGTAGCTGATCTTCTTGTACAGGCTGACATTGATGGCGAGCGGACCGGAGGTCCCGAAGAGGATGGTCTGCCCGTCGGGAGCCGAGCGGGCGACGTAGTCGGCGCCTATGTTTCCTCCTGCTCCCGCCCGATTGTCGACGATCACGGTCTGCCCGAGTATGCCCTTCAATTCGTTGGCGATGGAGCGCGCCATTGCATCGGTCGGGCCCCCAGGCGGGAACGGCACCACCAGGGATAGCGGTTTTCCGGACGCCGCGTCCTGCGACTGGGCGTGTGCCACGGGCAGTACGATGGCGGCCAGCAGGCTGGCGAACAGCATTGCAGCAATCTTCATGGTTGTCTCCTTTATAGTCTTGGTATCAACTTTCTTTCCTACTCGATGAGGCAAACCGACGCGAGGTCGGTACCGGCCGCATCGTCGAACAACAGCCGTACTCCTGCATCGCCGTCGGGCTTGAGGGGATTGCGGAGCGAGAGCCGGTGCAGAACCACGAGTTGGGCCAACACCATGCGTTTGAGCGAGCCCGTTTTTGATGCTTCCCATGCCATTGCGATAGCTGAACTCAGGTGATACAACGCCGACGCAGCCTGCCGCGCGAGCCGGTCTCCTCCGGCCGCCGATGCCTCCGCGGCGAGTGCGGACGCATCGGCCATCAGAGTGACGAATCGCTCATGCACCTTTGAATGCAGAGTGGATTGCTGCAGCAGCGTCGATAGATGCTGTTGCAGCACTTCCAGGGAGTTCTCGCGCACGATGGCACGGATCACGTCCTGGGCGACAATGTTGCTTGTGCCTTCCCAGATCGAGCCGAGGTGGGCATCGCGCACGAGGCGGGCATCGCTCCACTCCTCGATGTAACCGCAGCCGCCGCGAACTTCCATGGCGTCGCCGGTAACGCGCCGTGCATCGCGGCAGGCCCGGAATTTCAGCATCGGCGTGAGAATGCGCACCAGCGCATACGCGCTGCCGTCGCCTGCGTCGGCGCGCCGCAGTGCATCCGCCGCCTGGAACATGATGGTGCGGGCCTGCTCGCCGGGGAGCATGATTTTCGCAAGCTGGCGTTGCATCAACGGCATGTCGATCAGGCGACGGCCGAAGGCACGGCGGTGACGTGCGATATAGAGCGACTCGGCTGCCGCGCGGCGCATCATGCCTGCGGCACGGACTCCATTCGATAGGCGCGAGTTGTTCACCATGTCGGCCATCTGGACGAAGCCCCGGCCCAGTTCCCCAACCAGGTAAGCGGTAGCGCCCTCCAGCCGGATTTCCCCGCTCGCCATCGAGCGCGTGCCCAGTTTGTCCTTGAGGCGGATGATGCGGTACGCGTTCCGCGAGCCGTCGTCCAGTTGACGGGGCAGGAGAAACAGCGATACGCCCTTCATGCCTTCCGGAGCACCCTCTACCCGTGCAAGTACCATGGCAAGTGCGGCGTCCGGATTAGAGCAGAACCACTTGTCGCCGCTCAACTTCCAGATGTCGCCTTCGCGCCGCGCGATGGTGGCCGTTGCGGCGATATCGGATCCGGCGCCCTGTTCCGTCATGAACATCGCCCCTTGGGCGAGCGCATCGAGATCTTGCGACGTCAGTGCTGGCAGGTAGCGCTCCACCAAGGCGGGATCGCCGAACTTTCGCAGCGTCCGGGTCAGGGAATCGGTCATCGAGACCGGGCAGCAGAGCCCGAACTCAGCCTGCACAAAAAGGAAAGTCAATGCGTACTTTGCGGCCGCCGGCAACGACGTCTCCCATCCGAGGACGCCGCCGCGGTGCGACATGGCCGCAAGGCCGAATTCGGAGTACGCAAGCCGCTCCATCTCCACGTACGCGGGATGCTTGACGATCTTCTGCAGGTCCTTGCCGGTGCGCGACCGGTGTTCAAGCGTCGGTGGGTTATGGTCCGCGGTCTGGGCGAGCATATCGAGGGGCCCGCCGCTGAGTTCGCCCAGCCGGTGCAGATGCGGCCGCAAATGCTCTGCCAGTTCCGGCGACAAGTAGAGCCGCAGGAGCGGTTCCAGCTCCTGATCCTCCAGGTATGCGTTGGTGCCGAAACGATCAGGGATAGCATCTCCAAGTGTGGCGTCGCGGGTTTCCATTCGAGTCTCCGTTATGCAGGTGTCGATTCATTCTGGGATGCCCAGTCATATGTGTCAAATATCGATTTATAATGGTTCGATATTTAAATTTAATCATCAACCTGATGGAATTTCGGCACCTCAAGTACTTTGTGGTTCTGGCAGAAGAGCTTCACTTCGGCCGGGCTGCCAAGCGCCTGGCGATTTCCCAGCCTCCGCTGAGCCTCAACATCCAACAGCTCGAATCCTCGCTGGGCGCCTCCTTGTTCGAGCGCAATAGCAAGTCTGTCAAGCTCACGCCGGCTGGGGTCGCATTCAGGGAAGTTGCTCTTCGCCTGCTGGCAGAGGCGGCCGAGGGCGAGGAGCGCGTCCGGCAGATCGCAAAAGGCGCGGGAAGCCGCGTGCGGGTCGGGATCGTCGGCTCCATGCTGTTTCGAGGTTTGCCGGAGCGCTTGAAAGCCTTTCAGAAGTTGCATCCTCGTGTAGAAGTCGTCCTCTCCGAGGGCAATTCGAGCGAACAGGTCGATGCCTTGCTGCGCGGCCAGGTCGACCTCGCATTCGTCCACACTGAACGCATACCGCGTGAACTGAGCCGATCCATCTATGTGTCGGAGCCTTTTCTATGCTGCCTCCCCAGCAGCCATCGGCAGGCGACTGCGGATTCCGTCGACCTGCGCAAGCTTTCAGCCGAACCGCTCGTGATGTTCTCGCGCAGTGCCTCGCCCGATTATTACGAACGGGTACTGAGCTTGTGCGAGGAGCAGGGATTTCAGCCGGCGGTGCGGCATGAAGTGCGCCACTGGCTCAGCGTGGTTTCCCTTGTTTCAAAGGAAATGGGCATCGCCCTGGTACCCCAAGCCCTATCGAGGGCAGGGATTTCTGGCGTGCGTTTCCTGCCAATCGGTCCGTCCAAACACAGATCGGAGGTCTTCCTTGTATGGAATGACCGCCAGATGCCTGAGATATTGCCCTTGCTGATGAAGGTCTTAACCGATGAGGATGAAGGCAATTACTAGAGCGTTTTCGGCTTGGCTGGACAAGGCGTGGTGACGCGACATGGCAGGCTCTGGCTCTCGGGCCATGGCAAGGAGACACAACTTTCTTGCCAGCGTCATAGGCCTTGTGTCGCGCGTCGCGCGGTTTCTGCAAGTCCGGCAAACTTCCTGCCCTGGCGGAGAAAAGCGTCGACCGGCCGCTGCAGTGTTGAAACATCGACTGGAACTACTGTCCGGCCGGCATCTCAAAGTGAACGATGACCAGCCGACGCCTTCAGGCTCCTGCATTGCACATCCTGCAACTTCTACAAATATAGCTACAAGATCATGCGCATCCGTACCAGCTCGGTCGGTTTCCTGATGCCGCAAGCCATGTCCCGCGATAAGGCCTTGTCGGCCAGCCTTATTGGCATCGAGGCTGCGAATCTGGAAGCCTTGCCGCAAGGGGCAGGCATTTACCGCTTTCTGGATGCCGCGGGTAAGCCCCTGTATATCGGCAAAAGCGTCAACATCCGGTCTCGGGTACAGGCACATTTCCGCACGCCGCAAGAACGCGCCCTGCTGCGCAAGACGCGGCGCATCGATTTCGTGCGCATGGCGGGAGAAGCCGGTGCATTGCTGCTCGAATCACAGTTGATCAAGCACTGGCAACCGCCTTACAACGTGCTGCTGAAATCTGCAGCCCCCGCATACTCCCTGCACCTGCCCAAGGGCAGCTTCCAACCGCAACTGGTGGACTATGATGATGCGCGATTTTCCGCGCATGGGCTGTTCGCCTCGCGCAGGAATGCCGAAGCAGGATGGAAGGCCCAGATCAGGCGGCATGGACTATGCCCTTCGCTGCTCGGTCTTGAACAAACTACGCACGGCCGCGCATGCTTTGCGCACCAGCTTGGCCATTGCCGTGGAGCCTGCATTGGCCTGGAGACCCCGCTGGCTCACACACGCCGCCTGCGCAAGGCCTTGAAACAGCTGGACCAGTACATGTGGCCTTATGCAGGCCCGATCGGCATCCATGAAAGTGACGGCCAGCTGCAGCAGGTACACGTGATCGACCGCTGGGCCTATCTGGGAAGCCTGTCGGAATGCGAGACTGGGCTGCGGCTTCCAGGCAGTGCGCGGCTGGATATCGACACGTTCAAGATACTCTCGGCCCGGCTTGCGGCCGGCTTGCTGGTGCAAGTTGACCTGCAAATCACGGACAACGGCCGCGGAATCCGGAACTGCACCTTTCAGTTCCAGGATAAAGCGGCCTGACTCCAGCTCGTCTACCCGATGACTGCATCCAGGGCGGCGGAAAATGAACAGATGAACGTTAACCGCATGCCGGATCTTAATAATAGCCGCGCCGGCATACTTCATTATGGATACGCACGAAACCATTTCATCTTAATATTCAGCCGTTTTGTTAGAATGTATTTTTCTTAATAAAGAGGTAACGGCATGGCTAAAGTGCAATCCGCTGCAAGCGCAATAGAAATCGAGCTGAAAGAAGCACGCCAGGCAGTCGCTTTCTATACCAGGCGCATCGAGGATCTGGAAGACATACTTGCGACCCTCGCCAGCATCGATGCGCCTTCGACAACGTCGCGCGGCAAGGGTGCCGGGAAAAAAGCTGCCACGAAGACGCAGACCGCCAAGCCGGCGGCATCGTCATCCAAAGGTGCGCGAAGCACGAAATTGCCGCCGACCGGCAAGGATTTCTGGCCGGGCTTGCTCACCGACACTCCTCAATCTTCAGCGCAGGTGTTCAAGGCCGCCCTTGCCGCACTGCGCATCCGGCCCAATCCCGAAGACCGCAAGAAACTCTCCCAGCGCATGGCCAACGCACTGAGCACCCTGGCCAAGAATGGCGAAATCAATGCGGAAGGCGATCGACGTACCCGCCTTTACTCGCGAAAATCGGCATAGGCATTTCAGGTCCGTTCCGGGTCGCAAGGTTGACTTCATTTCATCCGCCTGCGCCCGCACCAACGGTCCCCCTGGTTGCCTTGCCCTGCACATCGGCGGCCTTCAAGCGCCTGATCCGTTCTTCATCGCTTGGATGCGAACTCAGATATTCGAAGGATTTCGCAATCTGCGATTGACCGCTGCGCCGGCCATTCCTCGGCGCGGGTTCGGACTCGATCCTCCCCTCGTCCCGAGCATCGATATCCTCTTCATCGTGCGATGCATTCCCGGCGCCGTGTGAATGGGCGGCGCCCATCTTCGCGAACAGCTCAGCCATTGGCGTCAGCGGCACGCCGTTCGCCCGCATCATGTCGATTGCGTACTGGTCGGCTTCACGTTCGAAATCACGCGAATACTTCTGGTCCAGCAGGAAGGTTGGAACCGCAGCGAGCGCGCTCGACACGTCGCCGACCATCATGTTGACCATTACGCCAACGCCGAGGGCCTGCAGCAGACGACGCAAGGAATGGCGTCGCTTCACATGGCCAAGCTCGTGGCCGAGCACGCCGAGCACCGCACTATCGTCCGCGGCCAGCCTGACCAGTTCATCGGTCATGACAATAACGCCGTTGGGCAGGGCAAAGGCATTGGGGCCGATCTTGCTGCGCCTGAATTCAAGCCGGTACACCACCTGTTCGCCCCCTGGCTGACGCAGTCCGGCAAACAGCTTGCGTATCCTTGCCTGTTCCTCGACGCTGAGGCGTGATGGCTCCATCCAGCTGGCATCGATCAATTTCAACTGCTCGTCACCGATGCGCTGCTCCATGGATGGCGGCAGATTTTGCGCAAGGGTGTCGGCTGCCCATGGCAAGCCCCAGTGGTAGCCTGCAATCAGCACCATCAGCAATGAGACCAGCGCACCGAGCGAGAGATGCCAGTTGCGCTGCCAGCGCACGACACGCGGCTCCCGGTAGCCGTTACGGCGCAGCAGCTTGTCAAGCCCGGCATCGCTGCTTTCGATGTGCCCGCCGTCGGGCAGGCGCAGGATGCGCGGCGCGTGTTCCAGGCGTTCGGAAACGCGCACCCTCGACAGCCGTACCGAACGGCGTACGCTCTCTCCATTGATGGCAAGGATGCCCTTATGCAGCAGTACCTGCACCGGTTGACGGCGCGTCGTGCTGCCGTCGTAATAGTAGGCGTCGATCATAAAGCGATGTCGATATCAAACAGGTCGCCGGCTTCCTGCCCGGTGGCTCCGACTCGGTCTTCACTGCGGTCGGCAATGAAGTCTTCCAGCGGTGCGTCGGGAATCAGCGTCAGACTCTGCACCCGATACTTGATCAGGCGTACGGCGGCAAACGGTTTATAAAGGCCGAGCGTCAAGGTGATCAGCATCAGGTTGCTTGCATGGATCCACAGCAGCCCGCGCGCGCGCGCCGTACTTTCAAAGCGGTGCTGGCCGATTTCGGTGTGGTTCCACACCGTGTTCTGCACGCGGCTCTCGAGGTATGCACGGACGAATAGATAAAACGCATAGGCGCTCATTAGGCCATAGAGCAGTGCAAACAGCCCGCCGAACATTGTGTTGACGAGCACGTCGTATATCTTCGCCGTCAGCGCCGCGAAGATACCGGCTGGAATGGAGCCGAGAAACAGGAAGCCGAGCGCCTTGGCGTAGATCTTGAAAAAATCTGCGGCACGGCCATGGTAATAGAACGCCGTCGTGCCGAAGTCGGCATGTTCGTGCTGGTAGCGCTTGAGGAAATGATGGGCAAGCGGAACCGCAGCCGCCAGCGCGAACAGGGGAACCAGCACTATCAGCAGCATAAAGCCGATGCCGGGATTCCGGGAGAACGACGTGGCGACGCTCCATACGAACAGACCAATGGCGCCCAACATCAGCGGAAAGATAATCAGCTGGCGATAGGCTTCGCCGACAGTGCCGCGAAAGCGGAAATGCACGCCGCGATAGCTGGAGTTGGCCATCTTGAAACGAAATGCGCGAGCCAGCAGCCAGGGCATCACCGCGCAGAGAACGGCGCCGACCGCGATCGCAGCGATCGGGGAAATATCGAATGAAACATGATAGGCCGCCAGCAGCACGACCGCGAGGATACGCCCCTTGAGAATGGCTACCGGATTGCCGTGATAATCGAATACGGCACCGTTGAGGCGCGTGTTGCGGTAAAAGTACTGCAGGCGCCGCACCTTCGCCCAGGCGGAATAGATCCCGAAAGTCAGGATGGTCAGCAGCAGGTTAACGACCCAGATGCGAAAGTATTCCCGACCGGACCCGGTGAACTCGAAGGGAAGCGGCGCCGCCGGATCCGGCTCGGCAAGGGGTTTGGCTGGCCGGACCTGACGCGCCGCAGCCGCGGCGGGCTCCGGTTTTTCGATCGTCAGTGAAGGTGCCATGCTTGCGCCTTCGAGTGTCAGTTCCGCCATGCCTGTTCTCCGCTTGGGCTTTTGAGGTATTCACGGCGATGGTGCCGCGATCGCAATGCTGGCAAGAATACCATCGGGCAACAAGAAAGCGGACGATTTTCGCCTGCGTGTGGCGCAACGGCAGTCGCAGTTCAGGCCTGTTACAGTTTTGAACAAGATGAACGAAGCAAGTCCTGGCATACCCCCCTCGTCTAGAAGCAAGCTCTGCGCGCTATCGCTTCTTGACCGCCTGTCGCAGCGGTGCGTCCGATTCAGGCAGCCACTTATTCCCATGGGTAGCCCAAGGAAAAAATGCGATCAGACTGAATCGAATAAATCGGTTTGGCGGGGTGCACGCATCTGCGCCGGATCTTTCCTTTCGAGTGTCGAGACCCTGACTCCGAGCAGCCTGATCCTCTTGTCCAGTTTCACCCTCCTGAGGCATTCGGTAGCTGCACGCCTGATGACGACGGGATCATCCGATACCTCGGGAACGGTGTAATCGCGGGTGACAGTTTGAAAGTCATGGAAGCGCAGCTTGATTCCGACGGTTCGTCCGACATAGCCTTTGCGCTTGAGGTCTTCCGACACCTGGATGCATAGCCTGGTGAATATCTCGCCGAGACGCTCCCGGTCACCCTTCGGATGCAAATCCCTGTCGAAGGTGGTTTCGCGGCTCATGCTTTTACTCTCGCGCTCGGTAGTTACCGGGCGTCGATCAATGCCATGTGCTGCACGAAGCAGCCATTCGCTATACGTACGGCCGAATGTCTCCTGCAGAAGGGCAGGATTGGCCTTGGCCAGATCGCCGATCGTCATGATTCCCAAGGTATTGAGCTTCGACGAAGCCTTCGGGCCGATTCCATTCACCTTGCCAACAGCCAATGGCCAGATGATGTCGGGGATGGCGGACGCAGGCACTATCGTCAGTCCGTTCGGCTTTTGCAGATCGCTCGCGATCTTGGCCACCAGTTTGGATTGCGCGAGACCGATGGAACAGGTCAATCCCTCGGTTGCTTCTCTTACCGCATCCTTGATGCTTTGAGCGATGGTGCGAACGTCATCTGGTATTCCGTTCAGGTCGACATAAATCTCGTCGATTCCGACGTCTTGTATGGTCGGCGCGATACTTCTGACCGCATTCTTGAACAGGACGGAGTAATGCTTGTAGCGCTGGAAGTCCGTCGGCAACAGCACGGCCTCCGGCGCGAGCTTGGCCGACTTCATCAATCCCATGCCTGAAAAGACGCCCAGCGCTCTCGCCTCATAAGTCGATGTGGTAACGACACCGCGCCCGACGTAGTCCTTCAATCGTGCGTATTGCCTGGTCCCGTCCGCCATCACCTTGGGCTGATGCTGACTCCCGCCTCCCACCACGGCTGCTACGCCCTTGAGATCCGGATAGCGAAGAATCTCTGTCGAGACAAAGTAGCTGTCCATGTCAATGTGGCAGATACGCGGCTCACTAGGATCATACATATTAGCGCTCATACAAAGGCGATTTGCGTACCGAATACATCATGCTTCGGCATCGGTGTCCGGCGACGTGCAGGATAAACATTTTCCACTTCGCATCATATCGGTATCCAAGCGTAATTTCGAGTTGCGGCAGCTTGTCTGGCATGGCCTTGCAAGTCAAGCGCACTTCAGACCGAAGCACTTTACCTTCCTGCTGATATCGACGCTGCAACTGAATAGGAATCTGCCGGGAGAGGAACAAGGAATGAACTTTGCTTGTCTTCCCTATATGTTTTAAGGCGCCTAACGATGCGATGCAGGTTTACTGAGCCGGATATCCGCCTCTGCATGTATCGCGCGGCGTTTGGATAGAAGAAGTCAAGACCGGTAAAATGCCGGCCAGCACGATAATGAAGGTCAGATGCGATTGCGTCGGCAAATTTTGCAGCCGCCTCCGAATCCGACGGTGCATTGCCGGCATGGCAGCCGGCGGGCCGTTTCAATCCCGTGATGACGTGACGTGGCCATGGAAAGGGGCCGCAGGCTCTGCAAAGAACTCCCGTTTTATGAAACATATTCTTGTTGTCGACGATGCCGAAGCCATCGCATATCTTTTTTCCAAGTATTTCCAGCGACATAAATTCCGGGTCAGTGTCGCCGCCGACGGTCATGCTGCGCTCCGGATCAGCGAAGCCGATCCGATTGACGGTGTCGTGACGGACTTCCGGATGGCCGGCATCGACGGGCGTGAGCTGGTCAAGCGCCTGCGGCAGCGGCAACCGGATCTGCCGGCCATCATCGTGTCGGCATTTGCGACCGATGTGCCGGATGAAGACTCGAGTACGAAGATTTTCAACAAACCTGTCGATCCCATGCTCCTCGTACACAGGATGAGCGACATGCTCATCGATGTCGAAACGACGAGGAGCATGAGGTCTGATTCAATGTCCTGACCCCTGCCCTTTCTGCCGGGACCTGATCAGCCGCACCCGCCGGTCTCCATGTTACTTTTGAAGCACGATTAGCAGGCGGCGGCGAACACGGTGTCCGCATCCACCGGCTTGGTGAGATGCATGTCGAATCCGGCTTCGGCGGCGCGATCCTTGTCTCCCTCCTGGCCGTAACCGGTCACGGCAATCAGTTTGCCTCGCCAGCCCGGCAGGCGTGCGCGCATCATGCCGGCCAGGGCAAAACCGTCGATATCGGGCAGGCCGATATCGAGAAAGGCGATGTCCGGCACGGACTTGCCAAGCAGTGCCAATGCCGCGCGGGCATCATGCGCGATGCTGACTTCATGTCCTTGCAGCCTTAGCAGGCTTGCCAGCATCTCGGCGGCATCAACATTGTCGTCCACCACGAGTATGCGTCGCCGCTGCACGTCCCTGACCGCGTCGTCGGGGACAGGCTCCTGCCGGGGCGCTGCAATCGAAGGCAGCATCACCCGGAATTCACTGCCGAGACCAAGGCCGGAACTGGCCACCATCACGCGCCCTCCATGCAGTTCAACGATGCTTCTCACGATGGCAAGTCCCAGGCCCAGTCCCCCGGAGGAACGGGCGAGCGACTGCGGCGCCTGGTAGAAGGGTTCAAAAATCTGGGCCACGGTTTCCGGCAGCATGCCGGCGCCTTCGTCACGGATGATGATGCTGGTTTCGCCCAGACGCTCATCCTGCGCGATGCCGACGCTGATCTCGCCGTCCGGATCGAAATGCAGCGCATTGTTCAGCAGGTTGGTCACCACCTGCTGCAGCCGCGCCTCGTCGCCCATCACCCAAGCGGCTTCGGGGACATGAACGCGTATTCCGCTGCTCCGCCTTGCAACCGCGTGCTGCAGCGACTCGACCGCCTGTTCGATTACCGGCACCAGGTCCACCGGCGCATGGCGTATTTCCAGCTTGCCGCGGGTGATCCGGGAAACGTCGAGCAGGTCGTCGACCAGACGCTTCATGTGTTCCACCTGGCGGCGCATGATCTGCCGCTCACGCAAGTTGGCGGGCTCCTTCCTGACATCCATCAGGTCCAGCGCCGCCACCATGGGCGCCAGCGGATTGCGCAGCTCATGACCCAGGACCGCAAGAAAATTGTCCTTCGCATGACCGGCCTCCTCGGCATTGGCCAGCGCCTTGTTCAGCGAGGCAAGCAATTGCTCCCGTTCCAGCTCGATGGCCCTGCGCTCCCGCGATGCGGATTCCAATACGCTGCTTACGTCACTGACTTCCTCGATGAAGCTGGGCAATGCCTTCACCGGCTCGCTGTGCACCAGCTGCAGCGCCTGGTTTTGCAGCCCATTGATCGCTCCCACGATGCGGCGGGCGATGAAAAAGGCGAACGCGATGCAGGCCAGCAGCGATGCGGCAATGCCGGCGGTATATAAGGCCAGGTTCTTGATCAGAGCCTGCCTGAAATAGGTGTCCGGGGCACCCACTGCCACCGTCCAGCCATATCGCGATGTGCGGGCAAAGGCTGTGAGAACCTCCGCGTCATCGAGCGTCCGGCTGATGCCGCTGCCTTCACTTTGTCCCTTGGCCAGGAGCGCGGCCAATGTGGGCGATGGGCCGGTCGCTACCGTCGTTTCCTGGTCCTTCGACCTGGCCACGCGCAGGTTCGACTCATCGAAAACCGACACGATCCAGCCGGGTGGCATCTGCTGGCGCTGAAGAAACTCCATGATGCGGCTAGGCTTGATCGCCGCGCTGAGCACATAGGTCAGCCGGCCATTTTCTATCACGGGAATGCGCACCGGAAAGGCATATTCTCCCCGCGGTCCCTTCACGATCTTTCCGACCAGCGGCTCGCGCTCGTCAATGACGCGCATTAGGCTTTCCGGGTCGTTGATGCGCGTATCCACTGCGCCGAACGGGGACGAGGTTTTGAAAATGGCATTGCCGTTGCCGTCGGTGAGAATCACGGATATCCATTCCGCCTTGGAACGCGCGGTTTCTCCAGCCACCTTGTAGAAACCTTCAAGATCGCCGTACACCAATGCCTGGTTGTGCGACAGCGTTCCCAATGTATCGACGGCGGATTCCAGCTCCGCGTCGACGGCGCTGGCGAGCGCCCGCGAGAGATTGAGCATGGAGACTTCGAACTGTTGCTGTTGCTGGTCGATGGCGGCACGGATGCCCCATGCGCCGATCAGCGCGATGGGCAGCAAGCCCAGCGCCGTCAGGAGCGCAAGCAGGCTGCGTAGCCGCACGGTTTTGTTGGTCAGCATGAAATCATTCGAAGCGTTATGCCGGATTGGCCTGCGGCCTTCCATTGGACGATTGCGCGGTCGGATGCGCCACAAATCCAGGATGTGGCCTGTGAATCGAACGCAAGGGTGACAGCGAAACCTGCAGGATCCGCCGGCACCGGCAAATCTGCATCGAAGTCGGTGGTGGCGAAAGCCGACATTATTTCACAGACTGCGGGATCGCTCTTTCAACCGCGAACGGACTGGGTGTTCCGCTTTGCAATCATTGGACTGCCTGTTGACGCCGCATCATGAATATTCATGAATCGCACAGGCGATATATCCGTCTGGAAAGCGGCGTGCACAGAAACGAAGCTCAGACAATAGAGCCGATTGAGATGCAGGCGTTCACCGTCGATGAACACTGCCGTGCAACCGCCGGGCATTGCGCCCGGCGATCCGATGATGTTCCATCAGGCTTGCAATGCCCGATCAATCTACCTTGATGTTGCCCTTCTTTACAACGGCAGCCCATTTCGCCACTTCCTCGCGCTGGAACTTGCTGAATTGCTCGATCGACATCTTGGGATTGTTCAATCCCATTTTCGACAGCCGGTCCTGCATTTCCGGCTCGGCCAGGGCTTTCATGATTTCGGTATGCAAGCGCTCGACGACAGGCTTGGGCGTGCCGGCCGGGGCGAACACAGCCTGCCAGGACTGCACGTCGTATCCCGGAGCGCCTGCTTCGGCCAGCGTCGGCACATTCGGCATGGTCGGCACGCGCGCGGAAGCCGTGGTTGCCAGTGCGCGCAGCTTGCCCTGCTGGATGTGCGGGCCGCCGACGATGGTGGTTTCGATCATCATGTCGATCTGGCCGCCGAGCAGATCCTGCAACGCGGGACCGCCTCCCTTGTAGGGCACATGGGTGATGTCGACGCCCAGGCTCTGCTTCATCAGTTCCAGCGCCATGTGCGGCGAGGTGCCGCTGCCCGGCGAACCGGAGGTGATCTGTTTCTTCGCCTTGGCCGCGGCGATCAGGTCCTGGATGGTCTTGTATGGCGAGTCGGCGCGCACCAGGATCAGGTTGGGGATCATGCCCAGCATCGCGACCGGTTCGAAACTCTTGATCGAGTCATAGCCGATGTTGGGATACAGGCTCTGGTTGATCGCATGCGAGCTGATCGTGCCGCCCAGCAGCGTGTAGCCATCCGCCGGCTGGCGCGCCACATAGGCTGAACCGACGCTGCCGCCGGCGCCGCCGCGATTCTCGACGATGACCTGCTGGCCGAGTGCCGCGCTCATCTTGGGAGCGATCAGGCGCGCAAGGGTATCGGTGTTGCCGCCCGGCGGGAATGCCGCCACATAGGTGATGGTCTTTGATGGCCATTTGTCCTGTGCAGCCGCGGGCAGGGACGCGGCCAGCAGGGAAAGACCGATGACGGCAAGTGCGCTTCGGCGGGTAGTGTTCATGATGTCTCCTTGATTGGATGTTTGTCTTGTGCGCCGAAGGCCGGCCTGCGTCGCCGGCTTTCGGTGCCGGTTTTCAACGCCCGGTCTTCGCTCGCCAGGCTTCGAAATCGATCTTGGACTGCTCGTCCGTCGGCGGATACAGGCCGAGAATTGACCGCCCCTTCAGCACTTCTTCGGTGACGAAGTCTTCGAAGGCCGTCATCTCCGTCGCTTCCTTCGCGATCTCGTCTGCGAGATGGGCGGGAATCACGATCACGCCTTCACCGTCGCCGACCATCACGTCGCCGGGGAATACGGCCACGTCGCCGCAGCCTATCGGCACGTTGATGTCGAGCGCCTGGTGCAGCGTGAGATTGGTCGGCGCGGAAGGACGGTTGTGATAGGCCGGGATCGCCAGTGCCGCAATCTCGGGCGAATCGCGGAAGCCGCCGTCGGTGACGATGCCTGCCACGCCGCGCACCATCAGGCGCGACACCAGGATGGAACCGGCCGATGCGGCGCGCGCATCCTTGCGGCTGTCGATCACCATCACCGCGCCCGGCGGGCAATCCTCGACCGCCTTGCGCTGCGGATGATTGCGGTCCTGGAACACGGTGATCGGATTGAGATCCTCTCGCGCCGGAATATAGCGCAGCGTGAAGGCTTCGCCCACCATGTTGCCCTTGCGCGGATCAAGCGGCCGCACATCCTGGATGAACTGGTTGCGCAAGCCGCGCTTGAACAAGGCGGTGCACAGCGTAGCCGTGCTGACCTTCTGCAATTGTTCCTTCGTCTGCTGATTGAGTGCCATGTGAGTCCTGTGATGTACGTTGTCGTTCGATGGGATCAGTAGATGTCGGGTTCGCCCACGCCTGCGCCGAAACCGGTTTCGAGGAAATCGAAGTCGCAACCTTCATTGGCCTGCTTGATATGCTGCGAGAACATCCAGCCGTAGCCGCGCTCGAAGCGCTTGGGTGGCTGCTTCCATTCCGCCTTGCGGCGCGCGAGCTCCTCTTCCGAGACTTCCATGTTGATGCTGCGCGCCGGGATGTCGATGGTGATGATGTCGCCGGTGCGCACCAGGGCCAGCGGTCCGCCGATGTAAGACTCGGGCGCCACATGCAGGATGCAGGCGCCGTAGCTGGTTCCGCTCATGCGGGCATCGGACATGCGCAGCATGTCGCGCACGCCCTGCTTGACCAGCTTCTTCGGAATCGGCAGCATGCCCCACTCCGGCATGCCCGGCCCGCCGAGCGGGCCGGCATTTCGCAGGATGAGGAAATCGTCGGCGGTGACGTCGAGGTCATCGCGCTCGACTGCTTCCTTCATCGACGGATAATCGTCGAATACCAGCGCGCGCCCGGAGTGCTTGAAGAATCGCTTCTCGCAGGCGCTGGGCTTGATCACGCAGCCGTCGGGAGCGATGTTGCCCTTGAGGACGGCGAGCGCGCCTTCCTCGTACAGCGGGTTGTCCATGGGGCGGATCACGTCATCGTTGTACACCTCTGCGCCGTCGATGTTCTCGCCGATGGTGCGGCCGTTGACGGTGAGCGCATCCAGGTGCAGCTTGGCGCGCATGCGGTTCATCAGCGCCGGCAGGCCGCCCGCATAGTAGAAATCTTCCATCAGGTAAGTCTCGCCGCTGGGCCGGATATTCGCGATGACCGGCACATGGCGGCTCATCTTGTCGAAGTCTTCCAGGCCGATGTCGCAGCCGGCGCGGCGCGCCATCGAGATGACGTGGATGATGGCATTGGTGGAACAGCCCATCGCCATGGCGACGGCGATCGCATTCTCGAACGACTCGCGGGTCTGGATGCGCGCCGGCGTCAGGTCTTCCCACACCATCTCCACGATGCGCCGCCCGGACTCGGACGACATGCGCACATGGCTTGCATCGGGCGCGGGAATCGACGATGCGCCGGGCAGCGTCATGCCGATGGTCTCGGCGATTGCAGTCATCGTGCTGGCCGTGCCCATGGTCATGCAGGTGCCGTGGCTGCGGGCGATGCCGCCTTCGATACCGACCCATTCCTCCTTGCTGATCTTGCCGGCGCGGCGTTCGTCCCAGAACTTCCAGGCATCCGAACCGGAACCGAGCACATGGCCCTGCCAGTTGCCGCGCAACATGGGGCCGGCGGGCACGAAGATCGCCGGCACGCCCGCGCTGGTGGCTCCCATCAGCAGGCCAGGCGTGGTCTTGTCGCAGCCGCCCATGAGGACGACCCCATCCACCGGGTGCGAGCGGATCAGTTCCTCGGCTTCGATGGCCAGGAGATTCCGGTACAGCATGGTGGTCGGCTTGACGGCGCTCTCGGACAGCGAAATCGCCGGCAACTCCACCGGGAAGCCGCCTGCCTGCAGTACGCCGCGCTTGACGTCTTCGACGCGCTGCTTGAAATGCATGTGGCAGGAATTCATGTCCGACCAGGTATTGAGAATGGCAATCACGGGTCTGCCGACGAATTCTTCCGGCGCATAACCCATTTGCATGACGCGGGACCGGTGGCCAAAGGAACGCAGGTCGTCCTTGGCAAACCAGCGCGCGCTGCGCAGTGTTTCGATGCTCTTTTTACGGATGCTCATGCGGACTCACATGGTGATGGCAACAAGGGAAAAGGGGCTTGCGGGCAATGCACAGTAATGCACAAGGCAGGCGGCAGGACCATGGTGGTCTTACAGGCTTGGCAAGGATTACAACACTAATATATTAGTATGTCAAACACCCGATAAGGATTTATCATGTTGGCATTCCTCTTGCGCCGAGCCGCAATCACCTCACATCCATACCGCTGACGAATGGACGCCCTGACCGAAATGCCGCCCGCCCAGTTCAACCTGGATCGTACCCGCCACGCCGCGCCTCAGATTTTCGAGCACTTGCGCGAACTCATCATTTCCATGTCGTTGACGCCAGGCACCGTGCTGTCGCGCGCAGACCTGGCAATGCAATACAACATCAGCCAAACGCCGGTGCGCGATGCGCTGATCAGGCTGAGCGAGGAAGGCCTGGTCGACGTCTATCCCCAGCATGCCACGGTTGTCAGCCGCATTGACGTGAACCTGGCGCAGGAAGCGCATTTCCTGCGTCTTTCGGTCGAGATGGAGATTGCCCGCAGGCTTGCATCGGCGTCGGGGTCGGCACTGATCGAGCGCCTGCGCCTGCTCGTATCGCGGCAGAAGTCCGCGCTAGCTGACGAAGACTTGCCGGCTTTCACCCTGGCCGACCAGGCTTTCCACCGGCAGATGTATGAAGCGGCAAAAGTGCCGCATCTCTACGCGCTGGTCCGGCGTCACAGCGGCCACCTCGATCGCTTGCGCAGCCTGCATCTGCCGGCGCCGGGCAAGGCACTGGCGGTGCTGGCAGATCACGATGCGATCGTGGATGCGATCGCCAAGGGCGACGCCAGTCTCGCCGAGCAAAGCGTTCGCAGGCACCTGTCGGGCACGCTGGCCAACGTCGAGGAAATCCGGACGCGGTATCGGGAGTATCTGAAGAATTGAAGGCAGGCGCCATGCGCGCCTTGCGGAACACTTGCCAATTATGGCGGCCGCGCCTATTTGCGCTCGATGCGGCAGCCGTCTTCATCGCACCCTTGTAGATCCGCCGCGTTCCCTGCCTGTCTCGCATCCATGACCGACAGGTGCTCCGCCTTCGCATCCTCGGCCAGCAAGGCGCCGATTTCCGCTCCGACCCGAAGATCATCCACCTGCCCCAGGTGCTGGTGCCTGATCCTGCCGGTCCTGTCTATCAGCACCAGGCTGGGCGTTCCCCGCAGCTGAAGCGTCCTCATCGTGCGCGGCACCGATCCCTGCTCCGCCGGGCGATCAATGCCGATCGGCATGTTGATCCGGTATTCGCTTGCGAAGGCGCGCAGCGCAGCCGGCGTCATCACATCATGGTGCTCGAAGACTGTATGCAGGCCCAGCACCGCCACGTCCTTGGCGGGGAATGCGCGCACAATGCGCTCGGCCTGGGGAATGCCGTACATCACGCAGCCCGGGCACAGCATCTGGAAGGCATGCAGCACGACGACACGGCCGCGCAAGTCGGCCAGCCGGACCGGCCGCGGCGTGTTGATCCATTCGACGACATCCAGTTCGGGATAGAGGGCAGGATTTTGCATGTTGTGCTCCGGGTTGGTTGGATGCGGCAGCGGCAGCGGTAAATGCCGCCGCCACTTTCATTTGCCTTTTCAGTTGCTCAGCGCGACTGCCGGAAAATCCACCGGCACGTCAAAGGCGACATTGACGTAGTTGGTGAACAGGTTCAGTGCCACATGCGCCATGATCTCGGCGATCTGTTCATCGCTGAATCCCGCGCTGCGCATGGCCGATATGTCGCCGGCCGAGATGTGCGCACGCTCGTTCACGACCTTGAGCGCAAAGGCGAGAGCCGCCGCCGTTTTCGGATCCGCGGCGCGGCCGGCCTGCGCCGATGCCATTTCCTCGGCGCTGGCGCCGGCCTTCTTGCCGAGCATGGTATGCGCGGCGAGGCAGTATTCGCAGCGATTGCGATTGGCGATTGCGACGGCGATCTGCTCGCCCAGCTTCGCGTCGATGCTGCCGCCGGCAAGTGCGCCGAAGGCGCTCCACATGCTCTTCAGCGCGGCCGGCGAATTGGCGACCACCTTGAACATATTGGGCGTTGCGCCAAATGCCGCGTGGACTTGCTTCAATGTCTGCTGGCTGCCATCGGGAGTAAGTTCGGTATTCATATTGAGACGGGACATGCTGTTTCCTTTCAAGGCGAGGTGTGAACACGATTGGAACTCCGGGAGCGCCGGACTTTCCGTTCCGGCTGCTCCAGTGCGATGCAGTATGGAATGTGAAGGCGTATGATTGGGATCATTTCATTCATTACACATACCTTTTCGTTCAAATGGATCCTCAATCTCCCATAGATCGCCTGTCGTCGCTGCTGAAACGCTCGGGCGTGCGCGTCACTTTGTTTCACTCGGGCGCCTTGTGCGGACTGCAGAAGTTCGACAGCAGCAGCGGCTTCGGCTTTCTGCATGTGCTTCGCCGGGGCAAGATGGAAGTGACCCATCACGGTGCCGCGGGCGTTCCGGAAAAGCTGGTGTTGGACGAGCCGAGCCTGCTGCTCTATCCCCGGCCGCTGACTCACCATTTCCACAATCCGCCCCGCGAAGGTTCGGATTTCACCTGTGCCGCGCTGGAGTTCGAAGGCGGCTCGAACAATCCGCTGGCGCGCGGCCTGCCGCCGTTCATCCGCCTGCGCCTGGCGGCGGTGGAGGGCTTGGAACCCGCGCTGGCGCTGCTGTTCGCCGAGACGGATCGGGTGCGCTGCGGCCAGCGCGTGCTGGCCGACAGGCTGTTTGAAGTGGTGCTGATCCAGTTGCTGAGATGGCTGCTCGATCATCCGGAGGAAGCGGGCATACAGCCCGGCCTGATCACCGGGCTTTCGCACCCGCGCATTGCGCGCGCACTAGTGGCGCTTCACGAGGCGCCCGGCGACGCATGGACGCTGGAGCGTTTGGCCGAATGCGCGGGCATGTCGCGCACCAGCTTTGCAACGGTTTTCAAGCAGGTGGTGGAGCAGACGCCGGCAGACTATGTGGCGAGCTGTCGTATCGCCCTCGCGCAGGCGGGCCTGCGCGAGGGGCGGCCGGTGAAATTGCTGGCCGAGCAGCTCGGCTATGCAAATCCGCCAGCGCTGTCGCGCGCGTTCGCGGCAAAGACGGGAATGTCACCGAGGGAATGGCTGAATCGGGATCGAAGCACCGGCGATACGCCGGCTGCTTCAGACGGATGAGACGGTTCCTGCTTACTGCTCGGCGAAGGCGCGCTCGATCACGAAATCGCCAGGCGTGGAAGTATTGCCTTCCTTGAACCCGCCTTCTTCCAGCATGCGCTTGAGGTCGCGCAGCATGGCCGGGCTGCCGCAGATCATCACGCGGTCTTCCTTTGCGTTCAATGGCGGCGTGCCGAGATCCGCGCATAGCTTGCCGCTGCTGATCAGATCGGTGATGCGGCCCATGTTCTTGTACTGCTCGCGCGTGACAGTCGGGTAGTAGCGCAGCTTGCTGGTGACCAGTTCGCCCAGGAATTCATGGTTGGGCAGGTGCTCCATCAGCACGTCATGGTAAGCCAGCTCATCCACCTGACGCACGCCGTGCACCAGCACCACCTGCTCGAATTTTTCGTAGGTTTCAGGATCGCGGATGATGCTCATGAACGGAGCCAGGCCGGTGCCGGTCGACAGCAGGTAGAGGCGGCGTCCGGGCAGCAGGTAATCGATCAGCAGCGTGCCGGTAGGCTTGCGGCCGACGATGATGGTGTCGCCCACCTTGATGTGCTGCAGCCGGGAAGTCAGCGGACCTTCCGGCACCTTGATGCTCAGGAATTCCAGGTGTTCTTCGTAATTGGCGCTGACGATGCTGTAGGCGCGCAGCAGGGGCTTGCCCTCGACGCGCAAGCCGATCATCGTGAAATGGCCATTGGAAAAGCGCAGCGCCGGGTCGCGCGTGGTGGTGAAGGTGAAAAGACGATCCGTCCAGTGATGGACACTCAGGACGCGTTCTTCGTGCAGGGCACTCATTGGTTTCCGTTCCTCTTAGACCAGCAAAAAGGCGACATTTTACCGCTCCGGAGCGCAGGCAGCTCGCAAGTTTCATTTTTTGCTGGCCCGCCGCCGCGGGCGCTCCGGCCAACCGGCCGGAATAATGTTGCAATTAAAACATGTTCTTACCTTTCTTGAAGGCACATGAAAGAGGGAACGCTTGCATGAAAAGTTAGACGTCATACAAGCAAAACGACATGTATAATGTTTGGCGTGCCGGAATCAGGTCAGCGTTGACTTGGTCCTTGCACCCTCCCCATCCAACACGGCAAGCTGTTGCCGACTCGAACATCTGGAGACCACGTGAAAAAACTCATGTCCCTCGCGCTGGCCGCATGTTGCGCTGCCGCCGCAGCCGTACCGGCCCTGGCTCAAAACGCTGCGGATTATCCGAAGAAACCGATCAAGATCGTAGTCCCCTTCCCCGCCGGCGGCACTTCCGACGTTCTCGCGCGACTGATAGGTCAGAAGCTGACGGCGTCCTGGGGACAGCAGGTGGTGATCGACAATCGCAGTGGCGCCAACGGCAATATCGGCGCCGACCTGGTGGCAAAATCCGATCCCGACGGATATACCCTGCTGCTGATGGACATGGGCAATCTGACTCTTAGCCCCACGCTGTATCCGAAGCTGCCGTTCAGCCCGGTCAAGGACCTGGCACCGGTGGGCATGCTGGCTTACTCGCCGCATTTGCTGGTCACCAGCAATTCGCTGCCGGTCAAGTCACAGGCCGAACTGGTCAGCTACGGCAAGGCCAACAAGGGCAAGCTCAATTTCGCAGCCGCCGCAGGAACCGGCAGCGCCCCGCACCTCGCCGGCGTGCTGTTTGCGCAGAAAACCGGCCTTGACTGGGGCTATGTTCCCTATCGCGGCGGCGCGCAGGCACTCAACGACCTGATCGGCGGCCAGATCGACGTGACCATGAACGGCATGGTCGCCACCTATCCTCACGTCAAGGCCGGCAAGATCAAGCTGCTCGCGGTGTCCAGCGCGAAGCGCCTGCCGCAGCTGCCGGACGTGCCCACCGTCAGCGAAATGGTCCCGGGTTTCGTCACCGGCAGCTGGCAGGGCGTAATGGCGCCGGCAGGTACGCCGAAGCCGATCATCGACAAGCTCAATAAGGAAATGGCCACTATCGTCAGGATGCCGGACGTGCGCGAAAAGATGGTAGCGCTCGGCGCCGACGTGGCGACCAACAGTCCCGAGGAATTCGGCGCCTGGATGAAGACCGAGATCGCAAACTGGGCTAAAGTTATCTCGGATGCCAATATCAAGTTAGACTAGAACAGTTTTCGGAATGACCCGTTCGCATGATGCGACACGCTCTTGCAAGTACACGAGGAGGCGGGACATCTGAAAACAGCCCATAGTTTGCGCCTGATGGCCGGGGCAGCCATCAGGCCGCTTCCCAATGTCAACGGTCCCACCAAGAAAGAGAGACACTCCATGAAAAATATCAAATTACTCGCTCTCGTGATGTCGGTCGCAGTGCTCGCAGGCTGTGCCGGCATGAACAAGTCGGGCGCAGGATCAAGTGCCTCGCAGCAAACCAGCGCCGCCACCGGCGATGCAGCCATCGTGAGCAAGATCAAGAGTTCGCTGGCCGCCGATGCCGACCTCAAGAATGCCAAGATCGATGTCACCAGCGCCGAAGGCGCGGTGCGCCTCAAAGGCGAGATCAAGTCGCTGGCATTGCGCCGCAAGGTCGATGCCATCGTCAAGGATGTTCCCGGCGTCAAGTCGGTTGACAACCAGCTGATCGTGACAGGCTAAGCCGAGGCACCAAGGCTTTGCTGATGCATCAGGAACGCCCCGTCTCGCGGGGCGTTTTCATTTCAGGTCCCGCACTGTTGCGTGATACGGGCCGGCGTCAGCGCATGAAGCGCCGCACATGGTCTGCGCCGAGGCCTACAGTCTCGTAGTGTCGCCGGCACATGTCGATCTTGGTGAACACATCTTCATAGCCGGTCTGCACGCCGTGCTCGTCGACATAGATCATCGCACCGCTGATATTGAAAAAGGTGATCATCTCCTCGCAGTCGGCGGGCACTTCCAGCGTATGGATTTCACCCGGCGGCTCATAGACGAAGTCGCCGGCATTCGCGACCCAGTCGTGTTCGTGGTAGAACCACTTGCCCCTGATGACGTAGCCGACCACCAGCATGGGGTGTCGATGCCGTGACAGCACCCCGGATTTTCGCACCCGCAGCAGGTTGCACCAGCCGCCGGTCACGGTATTGAGAAACAGCGGCCGGAACCAGACATCCGGCGCCTGCGGCACCCATTCCCTTTCATCCTCGGGAATGGCGGTGGCCACGATCTCCGGCTGTATGCCCCCGGCGCTCGCAATGAATGCAGACATGGTTCAACTCCTCACGCAACAAGATAACCGCCATCGACCGGCAGGATCGCGCCAGTAATGAAACGCGCCGCATCGCTCGCCAGGAACAGCACCGGCGCCGCCACATCGGCCGGCGTGCCCCAGCGCCGCAGCGGCGTGCGGTCGAGAATCTGCCGGCTTCGGCCTTCGTCGTCCTGCAGGGCTTGCGTCAGCGGCGTGGCAATCCATCCCGGCGCTACCGCGTTGACGCGGATGCCGTCCTCCGCATAGGCAATCGCCAGCGACTTGGTCAGCTGCATGACCCCGCCCTTGCTCGCGCTGTAACCCGGCACCAGGCCACCGCCGAAATAGGACAGCATCGATGCGGTGTTGACGATGCAGCCCCTGGACTGCCTGAGCAAAGGGCGCGCCGATGCGCAGACGCGCATGCTGCCATTGAGGTTGATATCGACCACTTCGGCGAACGCGGCCGGGTCGTGCTCCGCGCCACGGCGTATGATGCCGGCACAGTTGATCACGACATCGAGC
This sequence comes from Noviherbaspirillum album, assembly GCF_035916955.1. Taxonomy (NCBI): domain Bacteria; kingdom Pseudomonadati; phylum Pseudomonadota; class Betaproteobacteria; order Burkholderiales; family Oxalobacteraceae; genus Noviherbaspirillum; species Noviherbaspirillum album. Next base: position 149,399 of record NZ_JAWIIV010000009.1, read on the forward strand.
TTGTCGAAGCCTGCGATCAGCCGCTCCACCGCTCCGCCGTCGCGCACGTCGAGCATGCGGGCATCCGCGCTGCTGTCGGCGGCTTCCACTTCGCGCACGGTCGCGCCTGTCACCACCACCCGCGCGCGCTGCTCGGCAAAGGCCGCCGCTATGCCGGCGCCGATGCCGCTGGTGCCGCCGACGACCAGCACCGATTTTTCATCCAGTCCGAAATCGATTGCCACTGTTTGCACCTCGCCAATGCATGAAGAATCAAGGAAGCGATGCAGGGCCCGCTGCACGGTCTGCAGCCTGTCCCGCACTCCGCCCGGATGCGATGAGACCGGAGATCAGTTGTCGATCAGTTCCGGATTCCAGGCATGCACCGTCTGCTGCTGTTCGCCGAGTCCGGCCACGCCGAGGCGCATGACATCGCCCGCCTTCAGATAGACCGGCGCCGGCTTCTGCCCCATGCCCACTCCCGGCGGGGTGCCGGTGCTGATCACGTCGCCCGGATACAGGGTCATGAAACGGCTGATATAGCTCACCAGATGCGCGACCTTGTAGACCATCGTGCGGGTGCTGCCGTTCTGGAAGCGCTTGCCGTTGACATCGAGCCACATGTCGAGGTTTTGCGGATCGGGCACTTCGTCGCGCGTGACCAGCCACGGTCCGATCGGGCCGAAGGTATCGCAGCCCTTGCCCTTGTCCCACTGGCCCGCGCGCTCGATCTGGTACTCGCGCTCGGAAATGTCATTGATCACACAGTAGCCAGCAACGTACTCGAGCGCATTTTCTTCGCTCACATAACGCGCCTTGGTGCCGATCACCACGCCGAGTTCCACCTCCCAGTCGGTCTTCAACGAATCCTGCGGCAGAACGACCGGGTCATTGCAGCCGATCACGGCGCTGGTGGCTTTCATGAAAAGCACGGGTTCCGGCGGCACCGGCAGATTGGACTCGGCCGCATGGTCGGCATAGTTGAGGCCGACGCAGATGAACTTGCCGATGCCGGCATAGGGCGGAGCGATGCGGCCGGGGTTATCCACCACCGGCAGCTTGCCGGTATCGATGGCGGCCAATTTGGCGAGCGCGCCGGGCGACAACGACTCGGCGGTGAAGTCCTGCAGGACGGAGGACAGGTCCCTGACCTTGCCGCCGGCATCGACGATTGCCGGTTTCTCGTTTCCTTTTGCGCCGTATCGCATCAACTTCATATATCGTTCCTTGAATGGGTGTAATGGTTAGGCCAGATGTTCATGCGCTGAACTGTCGTGCATCGGAACCGTTCAGCTATTCAACGTTTCAATTGGACCAGCCGCCGTCGATGATCTGCGCGGTGCCGGTCGTGAACGAGGATTCGTCGGAGGCGAGATAAACCGCCAGGGCCGCGATCTCGCTCGCGCGGCCGACGCGCCCCATCGGCTGCCGCGCGACAAAGGCGGCTTCCACCGCGGCAATACTCTGTCCGCTGTCGCGGGCCTGCGATTCAATCCGCTGCCGCAATGACGGTGATTCTACGGTGCCCGGGCAAATCGCGTTGCAGCGTATGCCCTTGGTGACGAAATCAGCCGCGACCGATTTCGTCATGCCGATGACGGCCGCTTTTGATGCGCCGTAGACGAACCGGTTGGGCACGCCCTTGACGCTTGAGGCGGCCGACGACATGTTGATGATGGAACCGCCGCCGCCCTCGATCATCGCCGGCAGGAAGGCGCGCATCATGCGGTACATCGCGCGCGCGTTGAGATCGAAGGAAAAGTCCCAGGATTTCTCGTCGCATTCGAGGATGCTGCCATGATCGACGAAGCCGGCGCAATTAAACAGTACATGGATGCGCCCGACCTCGCGGGCCAGCGCCTCGATGGCTGCGGCGTCGGTGACATCGAGGCGGCGCGCCGTGCAGCCGGGCAGCTCGGCCAGTTCCGGCAACAGGTCTTCATTGATGTCGGTAGCGATCACGCGCGCGCCTTCGCGCACGAAGGCCTCGACAGTGGCACGGCCGATGCCCTGGCCTGCTGCGGTAACGAGGGCGATCTTGTTGGAAAGGCGGGGCATGCTGGTCTCCATGGTCAGATCTCGCTTCGTCAATGTCGGCATGCCGCACATGCACGCCGGTGCATCGAGGGAAGGGATGGAATTTTTCGTATTGAATGCCAATGAACCCTATGATAAATTGGTAAGGCCACTTTATCAATTCCCAATCGATCTAATTCTCGATTATTTTCAAATCCGATATGACGCAATCGTTATCCCTGAGCACACTCGGCCGCCTGCCTCCAGCAGTCAGGCCGCACTACGAACCGGTGACATTGCGTGCGGGAATCGTTCACATCGGTGCCGGCGCGTTCCATCGCGCCCACCAGGCCGTGTATACCGAAGAAGCTCTCGCTACCGAATACGGCGATTGGGGCATCATCGGTGCAAGCCTGCGCCAGCAGGGCCTGAGCGACACGCTGCGCGCGCAGGACAGCCTGTACAGCGTACTGACCAGGAGCGAGGCGGGCAGCGGCTTGCGGGTCATCGCTTGCGTCCGTGACGTCATCCACACGCCGTCCGACCCGCGGCGGTTGCCGGCGCTGATCGCTTCGGCGCAGATCAAGCTGGTTTCGCTGACCGTCACGGAAAAAGGTTACGGATTCGATCCGGCGACGCGCTCGCTCGATTTCGCGCGGCCGGATATCGCACGGGATCTGCGCACACCGCATGTGCCGGCGAGCACGATCGGCACGCTGTTCGCGGGCCTGCATGCGCGCCGCATTGCGCACGGGCGTCCGCTGACAGTGCTCTGCTGCGACAACCTGCAGCACAACGGCCGCCTGCTCAGGCATCTCGTGCTCGCCTATGCAGAGCAGGTCGACGGCACGACCGCACGCTGGATCGAAGCGCAGGTTGCCTTTCCCGATACCATGGTGGACCGCATCGTTCCCGCCACCACGCCGGCGACGCTTGACGAAGTCGAGGAACGCCTCGGCCTGCGCGACAATGCCGCGGTCTGGGGCGAACCGTTCATGCAATGGGTGATCGAGGATGCGTTCGCGAGCGAACGGCCGTACTGGGAGGCCGGCGGCGCGCAATTCGTGCCCGACGTGAAACCCTATGAGGACATGAAGCTGCGCCTGCTCAACAGCAGCAATTCCCTGCTCGCCTATCTCGGCTATCTGGCCGGCTGCGACTATGTATACGAGGCGATCGCCCTGCCGGGTTACGCCCAACTGGCGCGTCGCTTCATGCAGGAGGAAGCGGCACCCACGCTGTCGATGCCTCCGGGCCAGGACCTTGCGGCCTATCAGGAACGGCTCATCGAGCGCTTCGGCAACACCGCCCTTCCGCACCGCTGCCATCAGATCGCCATGGATGGCTCACAGAAGCTGCCGCCGCGCTTTCTTGCCATCGTGCGCGACAACCTGGCGGCCGGCCGACCGGTTCGCCTGTCCGCGCTGGCGGTGGCGGCATGGATGCGCTATGTCGGCGGCAAGGACGAAAACGGCAAGCCCATCGCGGTGCAGGACCCGCTGGCGAATCAGCTGCAGGCGGCGGCGCAGGGCGAGGCGGCAGGCATCGTCGACCGGTTGCTGGACATGCGCGCAATCTTCGGCGATGAGCTGCCGCGGTGCGAACGCTTCCGCTCCGAACTGATTGCAGCGCTGGAGCGGCTGCAGCAGATCGGCAGCCGGGCCGCGGTGATGGAATATGCCGCCGGGTGAGGTTCCACATCGCGGCAACAAGACCCCGGCACATACAAAAACATTCAAGGAGACCGCATGAAAATCATCGATGCCAAAGTCATCGTCTGTTCCCCCGGCCGCAACTTTGTCACGCTCAAGATCACGACCGACGACGGCCTGAGCGGCATCGGCGATGCCACGCTGAACGGGCGCGAGCTGTCGGTGGCGTCATACCTGACGGACCATGTCATTCCCTGCCTCATCGGTCGCGACGCGCACCAGGTCGAGGATATCTGGCAATACCTGTACCGCGGCGCCTACTGGCGGCGCGGACCGGTGACGATGACGGCCATCGCGGCGGTCGACACCGCGCTGTGGGACATCAAGGCCAAGGCGGCGGGCATGCCGCTGTATCAGCTGCTGGGCGGGAAAAGCCGCACCGGCGTGATGGTGTACGGCCATGCCAACGGCGCCGGCATCGACGAGACGGTGGAACAGGTGCTGCATTACAAGAAGCTCGGCTACAAGGCCATCCGTGCGCAATCGGGAGTGCCGGGACTGGAAAAGGTGTATGGCGTGGGACGCGGCACGCTGTTCTACGAGCCCGCCGACAGCAGCCTGCCGTCGGAGCACGACTGGAGCACCGAACGCTATCTGCTGCATACGCCGAAGCTGTTCGCCGCGGTGCGCGAAGCGGTCGGGCCGGATGTGCATCTGCTGCACGACGTGCATCACCGGCTCACCCCGATCGAGGCGGCACGGCTGGGCAAGGCGCTCGAGCCTTACCATCTGTTCTGGATGGAGGATGCGACGCCGGCCGAAAACCAGGAAAGTTTCCGCCTGATCCGGCAGCACACCACGACGCCGCTGGCGGTCGGCGAAATATTCAATTCGATCTGGGATTGCAAGGACCTGATCCAGCATCAGCTGATCGACTACATCCGCACCACCGTGGTCCATGCCGGCGGCATCACGCAGCTGCGCCGCATTGCAGACTTCGCCGGCATGTACCAGGTGCGGACCGGCTCGCATGGCGCAACCGACCTGTCGCCGGTCTGCATGGGAGCCGCGCTGCATTTCGATCTATGGGTACCGAACTTCGGCATCCAGGAATACATGCGGCATACCGATGAAACCGATGCAGTCTTCCCGCATGCGTACACCTTCGAGGATGGCTTCCTGCATCCGGGCGACGCGCCTGGCCATGGCGTCGACATCGATGAAGCGCTGGCGGCCCGTTATCCGTACAAGCCGGCTTATCTGCCGGTGAACCGGCTTGCGCATGACGGCACGCTTTGGCACTGGTAGTGATTACGTGCCGTCTGACATTTCACTTTGCCGTCGAGGAGTCGCCAGCGGGCCATGCCTTGAGCACTTGAGCAGTGCGCTTACGCGCAGGGTGCAGGCCTGACGCTGGTGATCGCTACCACTTCGCGGCCATAGGGATCGACTTCGATATCGACGAAGTTCGCTGTGGATTGCTCAACCAGGACCGATATGCACGCACCATTTGTAGAGAGAGCATTTACGATTCGCATGGCAAGTGCGCCATATCGAACAGTGCCTTGTGGCGTGTTCAAACAGAACTGTGCATTTTCAAGGTCAGTGCGAAAGTTATACAGACAGCCGGTATCGGCATAGAACGCAAACGTGTCATTGTTGGCATCGACCACCTGGTCGCCGCTACTGTTTCCGGTCCAGGCAATGAACGGTTGGGGATCTGGCGCCGATTCCGCATTTACGCCTATGCCAATCCCGACTTCGCCGCCCCCGCAGCCAAACAGTGGAATCAATAGGAGGAATGAAATCCACTTGTTCGTTGCCATGGCGGCTTCCTTACACTCGGGAAATGATCTTATGGTTCAGACAACAACACAGACAAGGTAGTTCGTCTTTACGCCAAGCAATGCCTATTTCCGACGATGACGGCAACAAGCCAGACTCACGCCGCGAAAGCCGTTTACCCCTCTTTGCAACGGCCGCCACTCCAAGAATCTGTCACTCGGGGGTCTTTTCCTGGTGCATGCACTCGTGAGGGCAATTCCGGCTGTGGCTGCTTCATTCCACCAATGTTAAAATTCTTGCCATGGGTATGAGTCAAAGAATTAATCGTCTTGCCGTATGGATCGCCGTTCTGGCCATCCTGCTGGCGACGCTCATGCCTGCCATTTCGCATGCAATGGTTTCCAGGGCGATTGATACGAGCGCAATGCATGAAATCTGCACGTCAGAGGGCATCAAGCTTGCAACGCACTCCGACCATGGTGATCAGTCCCAGCAGCACTCCGAACAAGGCATGCACCTCGAGCATTGTCCATATTGCATAACCAGTGCGGCTTCGGCCGCATTGCCGTCCAAGACCTTCTGCATGCCTGTCATCGCGGGTACGCAGCTTGTTCCGTCGCTCTTCCTCGAAGCGGCACATCCCTTATTTGCCTGGGCCGCTGCACAGCCTCGCGGTCCTCCAGCTCACTCCTGAAACGGCGTAACCGCCGTAGCACCTATTGCTGTAGCGCATTTGCGTCGTTACGCCAGTTCTGCACGAGTTCTCTCGAAGCGGCTTGCCGCTTCCATCCTTCCATCGGTACACAGGCAAAAGTCAACGTGACTTGCTGACTTGTCGGACGGCGCCTGAACCGATCGGACCTGGAATCGACACGGCGTAACAAGGCAATGCTTCGCTCTGCAACTCCGCCACCAGAGACGGCATGGCCCGTCTCCCACATCAGTAGAGTGACTTATGATGAGTACCGCACAGTGTTTCGAAACATCAGGAAAAGAATCTGAATTTCATTCAAACAAACGGATGCTGGCTTGCCTGATTGCGCTGGCTTTCCTGCCGCATTGGGTCCAGGCCGCCGAAGAAGCAACGCTTCCGGCAGTCGTCGTCACCGCAACTCCAGAGATGGGCCGTCTGGAAGAAGCGGCTTCTACCGGTTCGAATCTGGACATTACAAGATTTCAAACACCGGCCAGTGTCGATATCATCAGCCGCAGGCAACTGGAAGAGCGCGGCGATACCACATTGATCAACGCCATCACGCGTGCTCCCGGCTTGAGCAGCATGCCGCATCCGGGCAATGGCGGGTCATCGGTGGTCTCGCGCGGTTTCACCGACACCGTCTCGGTCATGCGCCTGTACGACGGCATGCGCCAGTATGGCGGTGCCGGCATCACCTTCCCTTTCGATACCTGGTCGATTGAAAGAATCGAGGTCCTCCGCGGTCCGGCATCCGTCATTTATGGCGAAGGAGCCATCGGCGGCGTGATCAATGTCATCCCGAAGAAGCCAACGAGGGGGGCGATCAAGAACGAGGTCCAGGCCGCGGTGGGCACCGATCAGACGCGGCGCCTGGCATTCGGCAGCGGCGGCGCCATCAATAAAAGCTTGTCCTATCGACTTGATGTCAGCGGCGATCGCTCCGACGGCTGGGTTGACATGGGCGACTACAGTAACCGCACTTTTTCCGGCGCCATCCAGCTCGACGTTTCGTCGGACCTCAACCTCAGGTTCAGTACCGCGTACGGCCGGCAAAAGCCAGTGCGTTACTTCGGGTCTCCGCTCGTCGAAGGACGCCAGCGCGAAGCCATGAGGAACAGGAACTACAACGTCGAAGACAGCACCATTGAATTCAAGGATCACTGGACCGATGCGATAGCAACATGGACGCCGAATGCGGATACCACGGTACGCAGCCGCGTCTATCACATCAACAGCGACCGACACTGGCGCAATGCCGAAAGGTACGTCTTCAATCCGGCCACTCGTCTCATCGACCGCTCGGACAACACGGAAATCCTTCATGACAGCTCGCAGACCGGCAATACGACCGATGCGACATTCAAGGGATCGCTGTTTGGATTGAAGAACCAGGTTTCGGTCGGCTTCGACGTCAACTCCAGCAGCTTCAAGCACACCAACAACACCTATGTCGGATCTTCGCCATCCGTAGATCCGCTTGCACCTGTTCCAGGTTTTTTCACAAGCCAGTTTCCGACCATTCCCCGTTACAGCATCAAGGCAAGACAGTACTCTGTCTTCGCCGAAGACAAGCTGGATGTGAGCGAACAATGGTCCGTTCTCGGCGGCCTGCGTTACGACCATGCCGATGTGTCGAGGCGCGACCTTGTCGCCGGAAGTCTTGCCTATGACAAGACGTTCGCGAATGCGGGATGGCGGTTGGGTACCGTGTACACGCTTTCACCGGAGCTTGCGCTCTACGGCCAATACTCCAGGGCAGCCGATCCCATCAGTTCCTTGTTCTTCCTGTCGTCCGCCAATAGCGCATTTGACGTGGCGAAAGGACGCCAGGCCGAAGTGGGACTCAAGCAAAGCTTTCTGGACAAGAAGGGCGAATGGACCCTGGCGGTCTATGAGATCAGAAAGGACAACCTGCTGACGCGCGATTCGACCAACCCGGCGAGAAGCATACAAGTCGGCGAACGCTCATCACGCGGCATTGAGGGAACACTGGCGTATTCATTTGCGCCTGGTTGGCAGCTCGATGCCAACGCATCCGTACTCGATGCAAAGTTTGACGACTTTACGGAGTCAGTCGGAGGCCGGCCGGTTTCCCGCGCCGGCAACGTTCCGCCTGACGTGCCCAGGCGTTTGGCCAACGTGTGGCTGAGCTGGAATTTTCTCCCGGACTGGATGGCGAGCGCCGGAATGCGCTACGTCGGCGAGCGATTCGCCGACAATGCCAATACGCTGAGAATGCCTTCCTACACCACTACCGACCTCGCCTTGCGCTGGAAGATGACGCCGGAAACCACCCTGACGCTGCGAGGGTTCAATGTGTTCGACAAAGCCTATTTCACCACGGCTTATTACACGACGACCCAATGGCTGCATGGAGCTGACCGTCGCTTCGAACTGGTGTTGAATCATCGCTTTTGATCAAGGAAGATCATCGTGGCAATCGGTACGAACGCAAAACGCTGTGTCTTTCTGATTCATCGCTGGACCGGCGTCGGCATGTGCATTCTGTTGGCACTATGGTTCGGCAGCGGGATCGTCATGCTTTTCGTCGGCTATCCCAAGCTGACGCCCTGGGAGCGGCTGGGCGCGCTGCCGCCGCTTGCGCATCCGAATTGCTGCATATCACCGGAAGCGGCGCTCGCACACAGCAGCAAACCCGAAGACGTCAGGGAAATCGTATTGACCTCAATCCGGAACACTCCGCATTATGTGCTGCGTGAAGGGGATGGAAGCCATACGGTCATCGACGCCTTGAATGGTACTTCACAGTCCAGGGTGAATGGCGACGTGGCGCTGGCGGGGGCAAAGGCGTTCATGCCGGATGCACTTTCCCAGTATGTCGGCAGCATCCAGGAAGACCGCTGGACCCACTCGCGCGGGCTCGACAGCCATCGGCCGCTTCACATGATTCAAATGCACGATGCCGAGTCGACCCGGGTCTATGTCTCCTCCGCGACCGGACAGGTGGTACTTGATTTGCCAAGGTACGAACGTCTATGGAACTACGCTGGAGCGTGGCTGCACTGGCTATACATGCTGCGCAATCAATCGGTCGATCCTGTATGGACCTGGACTGTCATCGTGATTTCCGCCATCGGCGTGCTCACCGCCTTGACCGGGGTGCTGAACGGTATCTGGCGCTGGCGATTCTCGGGGGTTTACAAGAACGGCGGGAAGTCTCCCTTCAGGGATGCCGCCATGAGGTGGCATCATGTACTGGGCCTGAGTTTTGGCACGGTACTGTTCCTCTGGATATTCAGCGGATTGATGTCCATGAATCCACTGGGCATCTTCGATGCAAAGCAGCTGAAGCCTGACGCAGCCCGATACCATGGAGGAAGTCCGGCCATGCTAAGGCCTATCGTGGATATCACTGACGCCCTTTCGAGGCTGACGGCCGAGAAATTCGAGCCGCGTGAACTCGAGTGGCGGGTATTGAATGGCACGCCCTATATTGTTGCGCGCGATGGCACGGGCGATACCCGTTTGCTATTGAGCGCAAGAGGCGGAATCACCACCACCACTTCCTGGAGCGAGCAAGACATCACGGATGCAGCCATGAATCTGTTCGCTGCTCCAGTATCGAGCCATGAAAAGATCGAGTACTACGACCTGTACTACTACAAGCGGGCGGAAGCATCGATGTACGGGTCGAATGAACGAAAGCTGCCTGTAATACGGTTCAAGTACGATGACCCGGAAGAAACATGGGTATATGTGGACATGCATACCGGGCGGGTCGAACTTAGCGTGGACCGGTCGCAACGCCTGGGCAGATGGCTTTTCAACCTGATGCATAGCTGGGACTTGCCGGCATTGCTGGATGCCCGATGGTGGCGCGAGATACTGCTGGTACTTCTTAGCCTGGGCGGGTTCGTCCTGAGCTCGACCGGACTTGTTATCTCGGTTCGCCGGATCAAGCAATGGATCCGCCAAGCGAACCCGGACAAAGCGATCGAAACCGGACCTGGCCACGCAAGAAAACCTTAAGGAAGGGGGACATGCCTTGAGTCATGCACGCCAGATGAAAAACCTTGGCATCCTGCAGGGGCGATGTCCGTCCGGAATGCAATCCGGCATCGCCCCGGCCCTGCGGACTTTATCTGCCAGTCCCGTTGATGCACCGACGGCAGAAGCGATGGTTCCGAAAATGGGTCATGAACAACAGCAGGCCGCCGATCGTTGCAAACACAAGTTCCGCCACTTCACCGTAACGTGGTCCGATAAACAGGACGGAGCTGATGAAGCAGACCAGCCCCGCACTCCCGGTAAGCAGCACCGACCGGTTACGGTGTTTTTTGAAACCCGGAAGGATTGCAAGAAGGGCCGGCACGACCACCAGAATGGCCATCACACGATGCAGGAATTCATCGCCTTCCGCTAGTCCAAGCATGGGAAACAGTATCAAGAACAGAGGGGTTCCAATGCAATGCACAAGGCAGATTACCGAAGCGGTCATGCCGCAATAATCAGCACCAGCAATTATCTTATCCATCACCATTTCCTTTTATCAGAAGCTCACTTCTGGTCGACTCATTCCGCTGGCTTCTCGGCAAGCGGAATTTCAAGTTCCTGTAACAAGGCGCGCATCAGCCAAGCCGCTCGGTTCCGTGCTGGCTGGCAGTTGTTTTCTGCTTCAACAGACTTTTCCCCAACAATGCGCTGAACACGCCCCATACGGCCAAGGCAAGTGCTACACATGCACCGCTTGGTGCATCAAGCCACCAGGATGCAAGAAGCCCCAGGCCGGCTGCGCCCATTGCGGATACCAGCGACTGCGCCATGGAGAAGCCGGCCCGCAGCCATAATCCAGGTCCGATCAGGCAGGCGAATACCAGCAACAGGCCCAAAGTCGGCACCGCCATGCTGGCAACCAGCGCAAAACATGGGAAAAATATGCGATCCCTGCCCAGCAGCGCGGGCCACCTGAGCTGCAGTAAAACAACGACGAGGGCGCAAGATGCCAGTGTTGCTACCTGGGCCCATCCAGCCCACAACACGTCCGCTGCCAGTAGCTCCGAAAGATGCTCGCGTCCATGCGGGTCGCTGCGGGCGGCAAGCATGGCGAGACATGCCCCTGCAACATAGATCAGACCAATCAAGGCTTCGCGCTGCTGCGGCCAAATTCGTGCCAGGACCGCCACCAGCGCTGCACACGACAAGGCCCCTGTCGCAGCGGCCAATTGCACCGCCAGAAAATCAGGATGATCGAGCCAGGCGGTCGCGCCCAGTGCCGCGGCGGCGGCGGCTTGGGCAACCGCCAGATCGATAAAGACCACTCCACGCGCCAATACCTGGGAACCGAGCGGTGCCAGTGCCAGTATGCCGAACATCAGGGCGGCGGCCGGCGCCAAGAACCAGTATTCCATCAGCGTGTCTTCGCCTTCATCAGTGAATTGATCAGTTGCTCGTACCACTGTGCAAGCGCGTCCGGAGTGCGCTCATCGTCAACCGTGGCCGGCAGCGATATGAGCGGCACCTTGCTGTCCAACTGGCTCACAAGCCAGCGTCCCGCACGCTGGTCCTGATAGCCTGCGGTAACGATTGCAAGCGGAGGCTGCGCCTGGAGAATCGACAACAGTCCCTGCAAGTGTCCGGGCGTTGGCGCCATGCCGGGCTTGGGTTCCAGATCCGCGATCTGTTTCAGGCCAAGCCATTTCCATAGATAGCCGAAGGCGGTGTGTTGCGCCGCCACCATTTGGCCCCGCAAGGGCGCGGCACGCTTTTCCCATTCGCCGATACGCTGGCTCCACGCGGTTTCGAACTGGCTTTGGCGCTGCCGGATCTGCTGCGCCTCGGCCGGTACGAGCGTTTGCAGCCGCTCCGCAAGCCGCGAAGATATCTTTACCAGGTTGCGGGGATCTGCATGCACATGCGGATTGCCTTCTGCATGGATATCGCCCGCGAAGGGATTGCCCCCGGCGCCCGGCTGCGCATCGATCAGCTCGACCTGCGATGCCGCATAGAACATGCCTTGAGCACCGTCCTGTACTTTTGCATTGCCGGCGCGTTGCTGCAATGCCGGCAACCACCCGGATTCCAGCGAGGCGCCGGTGCAAACCGCAAGATCGGCAGAGCGCAGTTGTGCGATCAATGCAGGCCTTGCCTCGATGTGATGCGGGTCCTGCCGAGAATGCGTCGCGGTATGAACGGTCGCGTCCGGCATCAGTACGCGTGTCAGCGCGGCCCATTCCGGCTCGCAGGCAAATACCGTGAACGCGCTGGCGGGTGCGCACACCGCGCCCGCCAGCACTATCGCTAGCTTAGAAAGAGTGCGCACCATGGGCTCCGAAACTCAATACGTATTGCAGCTGAACCGTTCTGCTCGAGCGGTTTTCAAACTCTTCCGCACGAGGCTGGGCAGTGAATTGCAGGCGCAGTGCCTGGCTATGGGTCGGTTTCCATGCGACCATCAGTGCATGCTCACGCAGCCGGCCGTTGTGGAAATGGTCGCCGTGCGGCACTCGTGCTCTTAGCCAATCGGTACGGGCACCAAGCTCCCATTCCTGGGAAAACCGCCACACCGCGCTTAACGACAGTGCATCGTGGTAGTCCGAGTTGTCGGCATACCTGTTGGGCTTCGTCACCCGGGCATATTCGCCTACCAGCTTGAGTTGCTGCTGCCGGTTGTTTCCGTCCGGAGCCCATTTCCAGGCGGCGTCCAGCAGCCACATCTTCTTGCCGCTGAGGGCCGCGCCGTGGGCATGCGTATGGCCGTGACCGTGCTCATGCCCGCCTTCTTCCGCATGTCCTTCTTCTCCATGGTCGGCTTCGTCCTCGATTGCCGCTTCCCTGCGGTTATGAAGATAAGAAGCGCCAAGCTGCCAGCTCTGCGATCGGTTGATATCGTTGCCCACTTTCATGCTGAGGGTAACGGCGCCGGGACTGCGCGCCGTTGCGGCTTCCTCGATCAACTGGCGGCCGCGGAAGACTTCCGTTCCGAAGGTCAGGTAAAACGGTGTAGGCGCGGTCCAGTTCAGGCGGACGCCGTCATCGAACCAGTGACCGCCGAGAAAGGCACGGTATAACAAGGGGCGCTCGACAAAATCATCGGCGTGCGGATGCTGCTCGTTAAGATATCCGATCTGTGATGCAAATCGGCCTGCACGCGCCTGAAAGCCGGCCGGCAGCGTACGGGTTTGCACCCACGCCTCTTCCATCTCGAATTCGACCTTGCCATCATGCTGGTGCGCCGCCGCCCCCAGTTGCGCGCTGAAGTGCCGTCCCAGCGGGCCTCGTGCGATCGCATCGCTGTGGCCGAGTGCCAGGCCCTGTTCCCGCTGGCCCAGGGCCAGTGAACGCGTGGTGTAAGCCGCATCGAGCACCGCGCCGAATTCCCAGCCCTTTTCCTGTGCATGCGCACCAAGGATGGTGCTTGCCGCCATTGCGGCAAATACGCTTTTTTTCATCGCGAGATTCCTACCCACAGTGCATTCGACGGTGCATAGCCAAGGTCGCGGCGAGCGGTGATCGTCGAGGTTTGAGTATTCAGTACAACCAGTTGGCGCGCGGCGGGGTCGGTGATGTAGATTTCGTCACGGGCTCCGTTTGCAGTAATCGTGGGCCAGGGAGCAGCTGCTGGCATAGCGGGTACCGCCGATGCAATTGTCGCTGACGTGTTCCAAGTATTGCCGGTACGTGTCATAACGATGAGCGTTCCGCGATTATCCAATATGTAAAAGCGGTTGCCGCTCCGGTCGAAGCCATGTGCCCGCTGAACACTGCCAGCAGTCCATCCTGTGGGCGTGATCGGCGTGGCGGCAGCTCGTTCGCCATCAACGCTGTAGAAAACCGTCGTTACCGGCGCAGGTGCAGTACCACTGTTTCCGAAACCTATGAATTGACCCGGAGCCTTGGGATGTCCAACCAGTGTGCTGATGCGAGTCGGTGTCGAGATTTTCTGATCTGTGACGTCAGTGGCGGAGACGTGCCTAGCCAGCAGCACGCCGTCTGCACAGCCGACCGCGGTATACGATCCGGATGTATAGCTGCCATGCATGCCGTTGCAACGGGTGGGAAGCAACCGCTGCGATGTGTACGTTGCACCGGAGCGCAGATACAAATTCAGATGCGTGGGTAAAGTATCCGTTGCATCGCTTGCCCGATGAACGCTCAGCAGCTTGTTATCGAGTGGTTCTGCGAACCCGTGTATCGGCTCCTGCAGGTTCAAGGCCGCCAGCGTATTGCCGGCCGCAATGGAAGCGTCGTTGATCAGCCTCATGCTTGCGGCCTGGATGGGATTTGCATTGCCGTTGCCGTCGAAGAAGATGCTGGCCTGCCTACCTGCCTGCACGTCGTAATGCGACGGACGAGGCCCTGCCAGCTTCCACGACAGGAGCCGCGAGGCATTCTTGTAATCGTGGTCATGGTCGCCGTGGTCTTCCTGCCAAATGCCGCCATCAATGAACTGGACCTGATTTTGCGTACCCTGTAACGCTACCGCGTACCGTCCCCCCGGACTTGCATTGAGTCCTGAGGGCGGATGGTCCAGTTGATGGGTTGCTTCCACGCTGCCGCTATCAAGATCATGTACGCGCAAGGCATTGCTTCCACTGTCGGAGACAACAATTCTTCCGGCGGTATCAATGGTGGCATTCGAGTGATTCTCGCCATCGCCCTCTCCGCCGCTCCCGCCGCCGCAGCCGGCGATGAGTACCATACATGCCAGGCTCAATAGGCTGAGACGAAATTGTGGATTATTGTGTGTCATGCGTTCTCCAATGTGAAATACCTATATGGCTTCGTTATGCCGACAATTTTTTCGCGGTGGCCAGGGCAGCACCGCACCATGAATCGCATCATGCAGATCAGCTTGCGTCTGTAAGCAAGCGCAACCGGCTCCCGTAATGAAATGCTTGAGCACGGCGCGAATCACCTGCAGCAATGCGCCGTACATCCGGTTTTAAAATGCAACATGGTTGCATTCAACTTCAAAAAATATATGGCTTTGTCTGGCGAGTTCGGCTTCATCGCACCATGCAGAAAAATTGCAAAACGAAACCTTTAGCGCCTTATCAGACGCTATAAATCATGGCCAGGCATCACGTTGCATTAGGCGAGCTTTAGACGTCCTGGTCGAACGTATGCAAAGCTCTATTTGCAACTGTGTTGCAAGCAGCAAGTCTAAATGAGGCTGAGATTTTTTGCAACACGGTTGCACTTTGACGCAAAACAAGCGCCGGTCCTGCTGGCCGAATATTTTGAACGTGAGCCGCACTCACTGGCAGGCCTGCCGTGTAGAGCCAGCTGCCTGTTGCAACCTGCAAGCCGTCTTCCGGGCAGTGCCGTGCCGGGTCCAGGATCAAACTATCGCGCTAGTCGGCACCTTCATTCACGAAGCTGAACGCAGTTGACTTACTAGCTCTTGGTGCAACGATCAGTCGCCACAGGCACCAACAGTTCCCCCATCCTTGACAGATCGCCGTTTACGTAACATCATAAGTTACATGAAACGTGATAGCCGCCTCTCTTCCGTCCTGCACGCGCTGCTCCACATGGCGGAGCATAAGGACCCAATGACTTCGGAAGTCATCGCGCAGTGTCTTGGTACCAATCCGGTCGTCGTACGGCGCACCATGGGCTTGCTGCGCGAGGCAGGCCTGGTTACCTCCGACCGCGGTCATGCCGGTGGCTGGCGCATTGCGGTCGATTTGAAGACAGTGAACTTGCGGCAGCTGCACGAGGCTCTCGGCGAACCCGCTCTCTTCGCCGTCGGGAGTCGAAATGAGAACACGCAGTGCCTGGTCGAGCAGTCGGTGAATGCGGCACTTGACGGTGCCTTTGCGGAAGCCGAGGCCTTGTTGCTGCATCGTTTTCAAAACATTACGCTCGCAGAACTGGCCTCCGATTTCGCAAGGCGGCACGCGGCGAAGCGTTCATCAAAGGACTAGACGATGCAATATGACGTAGTCGTAATTGGAGGCAGCTATGCCGGCATGGCTGCGGCCCTCCAGCTTGTTCGTGCACGCAAGGCGGTGCTCGTAATCGATGCCGGCCAGCGCCGCAACCGCTTCGCAAGCCATTCGCACGGCTTTCTTACACAAGACGGCGTTGACCCTGGGGAAATCGCGCGCACGGCACGAGCACAGCTTCAGGCCTACCCGCACCTTGTCTGGAAGGATGGAAAGGCTGTTGCGGTCACGGGCGCACGGGACGACTTCACGGTAATGACGGATGATGGCCTTTCCCACCACGCGCGGCGCGTGCTCTTTGCGACAGGCGTCATTGACCAGTTGCCGGAGATCGCAGGACTACCCGAACGATGGGGCCGCACCATCTTTCACTGCCCCTATTGCCATGGCTATGAACTTGATATGGGCCGCATCGGCGTGATTGCCACCGGCGCCATGTCAATCCATCAGGCTGAGCTCCTGATGGATTGGGGTAAGGTGACCTTGCTGACGAATTCCGCTGTAGAACCTGACCTGGATGCAAGGCGCAAGCTCGAGACTCGCGGCGTGACGCTCGACGATGGCAGGATTGATCGGATTGAAGGCGAGGCCGACATGCTGATGGCCGACGGCCGGCGTCTAAACTTCGCGGGGATCTTTACTGCCACGCGCTGCGTTCCATCCAGCCCGTTGGCGGAAGAACTGGGATGTGCAATGGAGGAAACGCCGATGGGCATACAGGTCCGCACAGACGAGGAAAAACAAACCACCATTCCTGGCGTATTTGCCTGCGGCGATGCGGCACGCGTGCCGCATTCAGTTTCGCTCGCAGTAGGCGACGGTGCCTGGGCCGGCATTCAGCTGCACCGCTCGCTGCTCTGGCCTGATGCATGAAAGACCAAACTCTCGTGCCGGAATCCCCTGCGTTGTTTTCCGATCCGGCTTCAGTTTCAAGCTATGCGGACCGCACGTTACGCATCGTGCCCGGCTTGCGCGACCTTCACAAGATGGTCGGACTGCTGATTGCCGAGCGCGCCCCCGCCGACGCCCGTGTGCTGGTTCTCGGTGCAGGTGGAGGTCTTGAACTGAAAGCGCTTGCCGACATGCAGCACGCGTGGCGCTTCGACGCAGTAGACCCATCACCGGAAATGCTGCAACTGGCGAAGGTCAGCCTGGGTACCGCATGCTCGCGCGTCACGTTTCACGAAGGCACAATCGACCGGGCGCCCGACGGTCCTTTCGATGCAGCGGTCTGCCTTCTAACCCTGCATTTCCTGGCCGAGGAAGAACGGCGGCACACGGTGAAAGAAGTGTTTCGACGCTTGCACCCCGGCGCTCCTTTCGTGGTTGCCCATCATAGCTTTTCCAGCCATCCTCCGGAGCGAGACAAGTGGCTCGCGCGCTATGCGGCTTTTGCCGATATACCCAGGGCGCAGGCAGAGAGCAGTACAAAGGCCATGAAAGAGCGGCTAAATGTGCTTTCACCGGAAAAGGATGTCGCGATTCTTTCGGACGCCGGGCTGCGTAACATAGAGCAGTTCTATGCCGGCTTCACTTTCAAGGGCTGGGTTGGATATAAGGATTGACGGCCTGTCCTTATTCCAGCGTCGGAGCGTACTGAAAAGGGCGGGCATCGATCGGCATGTCGATGATGAAGGTGGTGCCGCGCTGCGCGGTGCTGTCGACATCGACGCTGCCCCCGTGGCTTTCCACCACGCTGCGCACATACGGCAGGCCGATACCCCAGCCGCGGCTGCCGCCCTCCTTTGCCGATACCGCCCGCCGGAATACCTGGAACACGGATTCCATCTCGTCGGGTGGAATCGACTCGCCCTCGTTGTGGACCGAAATCATGACGCGCTCATGCAATGTGTTGACGCTGAAACGAACTGGCCGTCCCTGCGCTCCGTGCTTGACCGCGTTGCCGGCGAGGTTTTCGATGCAGCGCCGCAGCGCATCGCGGTCCCAATACCCATGAACCGCGGTGCCATGCACTTCGAATAACGCGCCATGAATTGAAGCGAACTGGTCCGCCACCTCCTGCGTTAGTTCCAGCATGTCGAACGGCTCGAAGCGCAGGTTCAGGCGGTCGCCGGTCTGGAACACCATCGCATCGAGCAAGGTCTGGATCATGCCGTCCATGCGGCCAAGGTTGCTGATAATGCGGTCGGCCAGCGACTTCATGTGTTCAGGGTCGCTGGAATGCTTGATGAGGTCCGCTGCCGCGACCGCGGTCGCCAGCGGGTTGCGCAGATCGTGGGTCAGCGCCGCGACGAAACGCTCGCGCAGCGCCAATTGCGCGAGCGCAAAGGCATTGATCGCATCGCGAATGGAATTGTCGATCAACACATTGATGCTGTGATATTCGTCGCCGTTCAGTTGTACGCCATGCTCTTTCAGCACGTCGAAAATGGTCCAGCGCAGCAGCTGGTATTCCGAGACCACGGCTTGCGCATTGTAATTGGTCAGGCGGGCCCGCTCGCCGCCGTGTTCGGCGGCGACCGTATTGGTCTCGGTGTCGGTACTGCGCGGATGGCCCGGCGTGATGGCTTCCGCGATGTTGTCGTACAGGCTTGGAAAGGTATTGATCAGGATGGGATGGGCAAGATGCTCGGCTTCCTTGACTGTCGTCCGCAGCCGGCGCCCCCATTCCAGCAGCACGACATCACGCAGTTCGAGCATGCGTCTCGCATTGGGGGAAAGTTCGCCGTCGTTCGGGTATTGATCACTTGCCAGCGTCACGGTATTACCTTTAGTTAAAATAAAAGCAATTAATTGTTCCGATTGTAGCAATGCCGCCGGCTGCTTTAAGGAGACCGGCACGGGTTGAATGAGGTTCATGCCGATTCGCTCAATATCCTTAACGCATCGGGAACCATGCCCGGTTTTGCAGGCACGCATGCCACCGCGCCTTGCGGGGAGTGCGCAAGGCAACACATCGGGGTGTTAGGCTAGGAACAAAAAAGCCCGCACGCCGGTTCCGGGGTGCGGGCTAAACCTTTGGCGACTATTCGCAAGTCGTTACTCTGACTGTAGTCTCGATGCTCGGCCGCTACTGTGACGCTTGTCACAAACGTTCACATTCTTTTGCTTGCTTTTTCCACCGTGTCATCGCCGGCTTCATTGCTGCAATCCAATATTGCACATAAAAAAAGCCCGCGCCATGCGGTCGCGGGCGAATCGCCAGTTGGACGACGTTTAGAGGAGACTAGTGGGTGAGTTGGAAATTTGATCGGCAAATTTCCAACTCGCACCACCAGACGTCAATCCTAACCAGCCTCGCTTTCAATCCCCTGTCGAAACCCTGACGGAAGGCTGACAGAAATAAGGCGGCCGCACGCCGTTGCAAGCTTGATCAAGCCGGCAGCCTGGTTACTTGACGCCATTCACCACGCTCGGCAGCCATAGCGTGATTTGGGGTATGTAAGTAATGGCAATCAGTGCGATGAACAATGGCACCAGCCAGGGCAGGATCGCCATGGTGGTGCGCTCGACCGACAGTTTCGCCACCCTGGCCAGCACGAACAGCACCATGCCCAGCGGCGGATGCAGCAGGCCGATCATCAGGTTGAGCGTCAGGATAAGGCCGAAGTGGATGGGATCGATGCCGAGCTTGAGCACGATGGGCAGCAGAATGGGCACCAGGATCGTGATTGCGGCGATGGTATCGATGAAGCAGCCGACGATGAGGATGAGCACATTGGCCAGCAGCAGGAACATCCACTTGTTCTGCGTCACTCCAAGTATCCAGTCGGCCAGCATCTGGGCCGCCTGGCTGGTGGTGAGCAGCCAGGCGAAGATGGAGGCAGCCGTCACGATGAACAGCACGCTGGCCGTGGTTTCGATGGTGTCGAAGGTGGCCTTGGCGAGCGCCCTCAGCGTCATCGAGCGATAGCGCACCAGCCCGAGGAACAGCGCCCAGGCCACCGCCGCCATCGCCGCTTCCGTCGGCGTGAACCAGCCGAGGGTCATGCCGCCGATAAGGATCACCGGCGCCATCAAGGCCATCACCGCGGAAAAGTCGAAGTACCAGTCGAGCGCCAGCAGCGCGGCCAGCGAGATGCCGACCGCCAGGTTTACCGACATGCCGGCCTTCCACAGCAGCCAGACCGCCATCGGAAAGGCCAGCACCACCAGGATTTCGGTGCCGGCGCTGCCGAGGCTCTTCCATGAGAACGCGGTATCGCCGCCCCAGTTGTTTTTGCGGGCGATGTAGGCCACCGTGAACATCATCATCAGCGTCATGAAGATGCCGGGCAGCAGGCCGGCAAGAAACAGCGCGCCGATCGATACGTTCGCCATCATGCCGTAGATCACGAAGGGCAAGGAAGGCGGAATGATGGGACCGAGCGTGGCCGACGCCGCGGTGACGCCGACCGAGAATTCCGGCGAATATCCGTGGTCCTTCATCGCCTTGATTTCTATCGTGCCGAGGCCGGCGGCGTCTGCGATGGCAGTGCCGGACATGCCCGAAAAGATGACCGAGCCGACGATATTGACCTGGCCCAGCCCGCCCCGCATCCATCCGACCAGGGCAACCGCGAAGTTGTAGATGCGGCCGGTGATGCCGGCGATGTTCATCAGGTTGCCGGCAAGGATGAAGAAAGGCACCGCCAGCAGCGGGAAGCTTTCCACACCGGCGATCATGCGCTGTGCCACCACGACGTCCGGCACCGAGCCGGTGGCGATGATGTAGAGCATCGAGGCAATCACCATGGCCAGCGCCACCGGCATGCCGACCAGCATGAGCACCAGGAACGATCCGATAAGAATACCCATGTCAGTCCTCCGTGCCGTCGTAGGCTTCCGGCTTCTCCAGGATGGAATAGCCCTGCCGCCAGTTCTTCCAGGCGATCTGCAACGCGCGGATGGTCATGATCGCGAAGCCGGCCAGCGCCACCCAGTAGACGGCGTTCTTGGGCCAGGTGATCAGCGTGGTCATCGGCTCGTCGCCGACGATCTCTGTGTACTTCCAGACCAGCAGCGTGACATAGCCGAGGAAGCCGACGCGCAAAATGTCCACGCAGGTGGACATGACGCGGCACATGGCGGCCGGCATGAAGCGGTAGAGAATATCGACCTGGATGTGCCGGTCCTTGCGGGTGCACATGGAGGCGCCGATGAACACCACGCCGATCAGGCAGTAGGTGGCCAGTTCCTCGGTCCAGGCGTAGGAATCGTTGAGCGCATAGCGGGTAAAGAATTGCAGGAAGACCAGGGCCACCATGACCCAGAAAATCCCGAGCGTGATCCAGTCTTCCGCCGAGAAGCCGGACAGGCTGACCTTGACATGACCGGATTCCTCGAAACTATGGGCGAGTTCTTCCGCGCTGATCGCGGGATGCTTGACAGCTTGTTCCATGAAACACCTTGCTCGATGTGAATGGAGTTCAAAAAAGCGGAGCGTGCAGTGCACGTTCTACAGCGCCGCAGGCCGGGATCGCCGGCGTCTGCGGCGCGATGCGCGCGCTTACTTGACGGCCTGGATGCGTTCCCAGTCGGCCTTGCGATAACCGAAGTCCTCGAACTTCACGGTCTTGAGCACGGTGTCGCGGAACTCGTCGCGATTGACTTCCGTCACCGACAAGCCCTTCTGCTTGAATACGTCGACCAGCTCCTTCTCGCGGGCCACCACGTCGGCGCTGGCTTTCTGCGCCGCTTCCTGCGTCACTTCAGTGAACATCTTCCTCTCGTCCTCGGAGAGCTGCTTCCAGAGCTTGCCGGAGACCACCGTATTGAGGTGATCGACGATATGCGCAGTGAGCACGATATTCTTCTGGACTTCATAGAACTTCTTTGCTTCGATCGTGGTCAGCGGATTTTCCTGGGCCTCGACGGTGCCGTTCTGCAGCGCGAGATAGACCTCGGCAAAGGCGATCGGCGACGTGTTCGCGCCGCAGGCGCGCGGCATGGCGAGATAGGCCGGCACGTCGGGCACGCGGATCTTGAGGCCCTTCATGTCGGCGCACTTCGCGATCGGCTTGTTGGACGTGGTCTGGCGTGCCCCGTAGTAGGTGGTGGCGACGATGCGGTTGCCGGTCTTCTCCTCATAGCCCTTGGTGAGGTCACGGTAGACATCGCTCTTGGTGTACTTGAGCAGGTGGTCGGCATCGCGGAACACATACGGGTAATAAGTCACGCCGATCGGAGGATACGACTTGCTGGCGAAGCTGGAGCCGGAGATGATGATGTCGACCGTTCCCAGCGCGAGGCCCTGGTTGATGTCGTTTTCCTTGCCCAGCTGCGATGCCGGAAAGACGTCGATCTGGTACTTGCCGTTGGTGCGCTTGCCGATTTCGCCGGCGGCCCACACTGACCATTTGTGGAAAGGTTCGGAGGTTTCGTACACGTGCGCCCACTTGAGCTTGGTTTGGGCGCTGGCGCCCACGGCGAATGCGGAAGCGGCAATGACGAACAGGGTTTGTTTCCAGAGTTTCATGGTGGTCTCCTTGATTGGATGATTCGTTTCTTGTTATTTAAATCCGGGCAGGCTCCGCCCTGCAGCAAGCAAATCGTTCACGCGTCTAAGCCATCGCCGCCTCCCCGATCAGCTGCACCTTGGTGCTCCGGCTCTTGTCGGCGGCCAGCTGGAACGCGGCCGCGGCATCCTTCAGCGGCAGTTGCGCGGTGAGCAGCGGTCGCACATCGATGCGGCGCGACACGATGTAATCGACGGCCCAGTCGAACTCGACGCCGAAGCGGAACGCACCGATATAATCGAGCTCGCGCGCCATGACGGCATTGGCCGGGAAATGCACGCCTTCGGCCGGCAGCGTGCCGACCTGGACTATGCGGCCGCCGCGCCTGCAGGCATCGACGCAGGTGGCAAGCGCGCCGGTATTGCCGGCAGCTTCCACGCAGACGTCGGCGCTGGACGACAAGTCCGCAGCGGAAGAGGCATCGCTGCGCACCACGGTGTCGGCTCCCGCCGCCGCGGCAGCCTGCAGCGGGTGGTCGGCAACATCGCATGCGATGATCCTTGCCGCGCCGGCCAGGCGGACAGCCTTGACGATGAGACAGCCGATGGTGCCGGCGCCGGTCACCAGCACGGTCTTGCCAAGCAGCGGACCGCAGCGGTTCACCGCATGCAGTGCAACCGCAAGCGGCTCGGCGAATGCGAGTTCGCCGAAAGAGATATCGGTCTCAACCGCGGTCAGCTGGCGTTCGTTCACCACGAAACGCTCGCGGAACATGCCCTGCACATGCGGAAAGACGCTGGCGCTGCCGAGGAAGCGCATCTCGGTGCACAGGTTCTCCCTCCCCTGGCGGCAATAAGCGCAGCTGCCGCAAGCCTGCGATGGGTTGATTGCCACTTTCACGCCCGGTGCCAATGCGCCCGCCGCACGACCGGAGCGCACCACCACGCCCGACGCTTCGTGTCCTGGCGTCAGCGGTTCGCGAATCTGGAAAGCGCCGGCACGGCCATGCAGGTAATAGTGCAGGTCCGAGCCGCAAATTCCGGCCGCACCGAGCTGGATCTCCACCTGATGCGGTTCGAGCGCCGCGTCTTCCTGCTGCTCGAAGCGCAGGTCCCCGGCTGCATGGATCTTGCATGAAAGTGTCATCTGCCTGTTCCTCGCCGAATACTTAATGCGTTAATCAAGACGCTTGGTCAGACGCCGGTGCGAACGGTCCATGTGCCTCTGCATTGCTGCGCGCGCCGCTGCCGGGTCATGCTCGGCGACCGCATGGGCCACCTTCCTGTGCTCGTCGATGGCGGCATTCCAGCTCGCCGCATTTTCCAAGTGCTGCCCCAGCTTGGCCGAAATGGGGTTATTGCGTTGATCGAACAGCAGCGCCACCACGCTGGTCAATGCGCTGTTGCCGGCAATCTCCGCCAGCCGCAGATGGAACAACCGGTCGCCCTGCATCGGCACGCCTCCGGCTTCGGCCTCGCTGCGCATCATCTTCAGCGCTTCGTCCAGCAGCGCCAGCTGCCTCGGCCTGGCCACGCGCGCAGCCATGGCAGCGATCTCGCCTTCGACCACCGCACGCGCGCGGATCAGCTCCAGCGGCCCGTGCATGTCGGTCAGCAGGTCGGACTGCACGGCGCGGTCGGCGCGCCGCTCGCAGACATAGATGCCCGCGCCCTTGCGTACCTCGACGCAGCCTTCGACTTCCAGCGCGATCAGGGCCTCGCGCACCGACGGACGGCTCACGCCGAGCTGCACCGCGAGGTCCCGTTCCGGCGGGAGCCTGCTACCCGGCTTGAACTCATCGCAGCGGATCAGCTCGCGCAACTGATCGGCGATCTGGCGATACAAGCGCTGCGGTTCGATGAGTTGTATCGGCATGAGATCGGTTCCGTCAATCGGGTGTTGTGCCGCGCCGCCTTTTCCGTCACACTTTGGTAAATTGGCCTTACCAATAGACCGGATAATTTCACTTCCGGTTGCGCTTGTCAAGCAGATAAAACAGCTTGGCTGGTACCGGTCAAACGCCACGATATCGGCGCCTTGCGATTGCATGCACAACGACAACTGACAGGAGACCCATGAACGACACCGCGCATTTTTCCGCAGGCATCAGCATTTCCGCCGTTGAACTGCATGCTTTCATCAGCGCGATCTGGCGCGGCGCCGGCAGCGAGGAACTGGAAGCGACGCTAGTGGCCGACCACCTGGTGCAAGCCAATCTATCAGGCCACGACTCGCATGGAGTCGGCATGATTCCGCGTTATCTGCGTTCATTGGCGGACGGCGAACTGAAGCTGAACCGGCATGCGACGCTCGTACGCGATGCCGGTGCCGTCCTTACCGTCGACGGCGGACTGGCCTTCGGCCAGGTGGTGGCCAAGGAAGCGATGGACATGGGCATTTCCCGTGCAAAAAAGCTCGGCCTGTGCGCCGTCGGCCTGCGCAACGCGCACCATATCGGCCGCATCGGCCATTGGGCCGAGCAATGCGCGGCCGCCGGCCTGGTGTCGTTTCATTTCGTTAATGTCGCCGGCGACCCGCTGGTGGCACCTTTCGGCGGCATCGATGCGCGCTTCGGAACTAATCCTTTCTGCGCCGCCTATCCCCGGCGCGGCAAGCCGCCGCTGGTGCTCGACTTCGCGACCAGCCGCGTCGCCTTCGGCAAGACCAGGGTGGCCTACAACAAGGGCGTGCCGCTGCCGGAAGGCTGCGTGATCGATCACCTGGGGCGACCGACGACCGATCCCAGGGTCATGCATGAGTCGCCGCGCGGTTCCCTGCTGACACTCGGGGAGTTCAAGGGCTACGGCTTGGCGGCGATATGCGAAATATTTGCCGGGGCGCTGAGCGGCGGCTTCACCACGCATGCCGACACTATCGTGCGCTCCAATGCGATCATTAACTGCATGCTGTCAGTCATCATCGATCCGGCGGCGTTCGACGCGCCGGACGCGGATGTCGAGGCCGAGGCTTTCCTCGCATGGGTGAAGGCTTCGCCGCTGCAGCAGGGTGCGGATGAAATCCAGGTGCCGGGGGAACCGGAGCTTGCGCGCAGGCGCGAACGGGTGGCGGCGGGCATTCCGATTGACGGGACGACTTGGGCGCAGCTAGAGGAGGCGGGACGGCAGTTTGGGGTAGTGGCACCGGCGGCGCAGGCTGAGTGAATTGCCCGAGGCACTTCTCCCCTCGCCCGCGGGTGGGAGAGAGGTGGGGGTGAGGGAGGTTGCCAAGACCTCAGCAGGCTTTGCTATCGCCCTCATCCCCAGCCCTTCTCCCGCCTGCGGGAGAAGGGAGCACATCCCGAGGAGTTGATGCTAAAGGTGAATGTCCAGCTCAGATTGCTTCATCCAACTTTCTTAATGCCCTTGGCGGGCAACGCCGGTTTGCGCGCCGCAGTGCGCCCCGTCTTTACCGCCACCTTCGCCGCCGTCTTCGGCTTCGGTTTCGGAGTGGGCGTCAGCGTCGCCGTCATGCGCTTGAAGGCAATATCCATGTGGCGCCGCATCGCGGCGCGCGCCTTGACCGGGTCCTTGGCGCGCAGCGCGGCCAGCACGTCGCGGTGTTCCTCGATCGCCTGGCGCCAGGTGTCCTCGGTTTCGAAATGGCTGTGCAGCTGGTCGTAAAGAGGGCCGAGACGCAGGTCGTTAAGCCGGCGCACGGTGCCGACCAGCACGCTGTTGCCGGTTGCCTCGGCGACGCGGATATGGAACAGCCGGTCGGTCTCCAGCGGCTTGACGCCTGCATCGGCATCGGCTTCCATCGCGTCGATGGCTTCCTCAACCGCATCGAACTGGGCCTTGCGCCCGGTCTTCGCCGCCAGCGCAGCGACCTCGCCTTCCAGCACGGCTCGCGCCTGGATGAGCTCCAGCGGGCCTTCCTCGGCGTCGAGGTCATGGCCGGGCTGATTCGACGCCGGTTCGCAGACATAAATGCCCGAACCCATGCGCACTTCGATGTAGCCTTCGACTTCCAGCGCAATCAGCGCCTCCCGCAGCGAGGGGCGGCTCACGCCGAGCTTTTCGGCGAGGTCGCGTTCGGCGGGCAGGCGCGTGCCGACAGGGAATTCTCCCCGTTGAATGAGGGTGCGCAGCTGCTCGCTGATCTGTCGGTAGAGCCGCTTGGGCTCGATGGCTTGGATAGGCATGACGGTGTTCTGGTACGGGATTGTCTCGGTAAGTTTCAATTATGCAGCACGGCGCCTCCGCAGGCTGTATGACCTTTGGGCCAATTCAAGAAATAGTTGCACGTTGCGGCTCATTAGAGCGTTTTCGTTCTGACCGGCCTGACGATCCCGGCTGCTTTGCCGGCCACACTGCGTTGTGTGGGGACGCCGAGTCCTTCTTGCCATGGCCCGGGGGCACCGAGCCCGCCATGTCGCGACACCACGCATTGTTTCGGCGGCAAACCACCTCGTCTTCGCGTAGTCTTGTCAAACCGAAAGCGCTCTAGCCTCGATGCGCATCCGGAAACTCCAAACCGTAGCGCTGAGCGCATTCGGACAAAGCAGGCGGTATCGCGGGATGCAGGGCGATCCCCTGCCTGATCTGCTCTTCGCGCAGCGCAAGTCCCCGGTCGCCCGGCATGCGTACCCGCGTCACGCCGGGGCGAGGCGGATTGCTGCGGCAGGCTTCGGCCACCCAGTCCATCTGGCGGAGGAATGCATCGCCGCCCCCGAAGGCTTCCGGATCGTACAGCGACAGGAATACGTTCGCTCCCCAGCCCTCGGCCGGATCGGCGCGGCCGTGCCCGGACAGTCCGCCGGTGAGCGCTTCTATCAGCAGCGCCAGTCCGAACCCCTTGTGCCCCCCGGCAAGTCCGCCGAGCGGCAGGATGGTGCCGGGCGGGTCGGCCGCCAGCACGGCGGGATCGCGGCTGGGCCGGCCCTCGCCGTCGAGCAGGCAATCTTCCTCATACATCATGCCAGCCTTGTGCAGCCGGTTGGTCATGCCGTTGGTCTTGATCGATGCGGAGATGTCAACCAGGAAAGGCGTTCCGGAGGTCGGGATGCCGGCTGCAATCGGGTTGGGCGTGAACACCGCCCGCCTGCCGCCGTGCGGCGCCACGCTGGCCACCGCCGGATCGGAGCAGGACAGCACGATCATGAATCCCGCGCTTGTCGCCCGCAGCAGGTAACTGGCGAGACAGGCGATATGATGGCTGCGCCGGATGACAAGCGTGGCGCTGCCGTACTCGCGGGCGCGCGGCATCAGGGCATTGATGCCGTTCATCACCAGCCACGGCCCGGGCAGGCGGCAGCCGTCCCAGGCAAGCGCGGCACCCCGGTCGGAGAGCACCTGCGCTTCGCCCACGCGCGCCATGCTGCCCTGCTCCAGTTCCCGCACATAGGAAGCGAGCAGCGCCAATCCGTGGGTGTCGTGCCCGAGCAGATCGCCTTCCACCAGCACATGGGCAACGGTATCGGCCATCACCGCTTCCATGCCGGCGGCCTGCAGCAGGCGGACCGCGAAAATAGTCAGGTCTTCGGCCGCATGCCGAATGTCGGTGCTTGCGCCGGACACCATCAGTAAGTCCCCCTTCCGCCCGACACGTCGAATACCGCCGCCGTCGAGAACGAGCATTCGGCGGAGGCCAGCCAGGCCACCAGCGCCGCCACTTCTTCCACGGTGCCGAAGCGGCTCATCGGTATCTTGGACAGCATGTAATCGATATGCTGCTGCGTCATTTGCGCAAACATGCCGGTGCGCACCGCCGCCGGTGTGATGCAGTTTACGCGGATGCCGGTCTGCGCCAGTTCCTTGCCGAGCGATTTGGTCAGCGCGATCACCCCCGCCTTGGAAGCGCTATAGGCCGATGCGTTGGGATTGCCTTCCTTGCCGGCAATCGAGGCGATGTTGACGATGCGACCGTAATCCTTTTCGCGCATGTGCGGCACCAGGGCGCGGCAGCAGAGGAAAGGGCCGCGCAGATTGATGTTCATCACCCGGTCCCACTCCTCCGGCGGATAATCGGCCACGCTCATGTTCGGGCCGGTAATGCCGGCGCTGGTGACCAGCACATCCACCTTGCCAAAGCGGGCCAGCGTGGCGTCGCGCGCTTCGGCGACCGACTGCTCGCCGGCGACGTCGACCACCGCCGTGTGCACCCGTTCGCGATCGAACCGTCCGATGGCATGTTCGAGCGCCTCCGCATCCCTGTCCCAAAGACTGACGGAGGCGCCGCCTTCAGCCAGGCGTTGAGCGATCGCGAGGCCGATGCCGGCCGCACCGCCGGTAATGACGGCGTGCCGTCCAGAGAAGTCATAGTGATTTCGATGCTGCATGTTCGTCTCCTTGCCGTTGAATATTGTTATCATCGTCACCAGTCCTTGGTCAGACCAATTGTCCAATTGTATTGAGCCGGCCTCACCCTGTCCACAAGCGGCCGCGCATTTCGCTGTAGGTTGAGATGGATCAATGCCGCACCGACATGGAAGCCTGCTCCGTTGTCGGACGATTGGTAGGATATTGGTATTACCACTTTACCTATCAACCAATCTGAAATAGACTTTGCGCGAACCGCAACTTTGCAAAACGCAAGCAAGACACCTGAACGGGAGACACCGTGGCACATGAAACCCTGATACCGGTCGAGGCCATCAGCAAGCGAGGCAATGCTGTCCGCGTCCTGCGCCTGAACGCCAGCGACGATGTGCTTATCGCGATGCAGGAACTGCGCGCCGGCACCCACGTGCCGGAAGAAGGCCTGACGATGGCCGACACCGTGCCTGCGGGTCACAAGATCGCGGCGCGCGACATCGCCAGCGGCGAACCCGTGCGGCGCTACAACCAGATCATCGGCTTCGCCACGCGCGCCATTCCGCGCGGCGGCCACATCCACCTGCACAACCTGTCGATGCAGGACTTCGAGCGCGACTATGCATTCTGCGCGGACCGCAAGCCCGAGCACACGCCTGGGTGCAAGACCGATCTGCTGCTGAACTTCGACGGCATCGTGCGCGAGGACGGAAGCGTGGCGACGCGCAACTATATCGGCGTGATCAGCAGCGTGAACTGCTCGGCCACGGTCTGCCGCCAGATTGCCGAAGCCTTCCGCGGCGAGGCGCTGGCGGGCTATCCGAACATCGACGGCGTAGTGGCGATCACGCACAAGTCGGGCTGCGGCATGGCATCCAACGGCGAAGGCATCGACCTGCTGCGGCGCGTGACCGCCGGCTACATCCGCCACCCCAATTTCGCGGCGGTGCTATTCATCGGCCTCGGTTGCGAATCCAACCAGGTCAGCTCCCTGCTCGGCGCGGAGAACCTGTCCGAATCGGCAAGGCTGCGCACGATGACCATCCAGGAGTCGGGCGGCACGCGCGCCACCATCGAGCGCGGAATTGCCCTTGTGAAGGAACTGCTGCCCGCTGCGAACCAGGTGAAACGCGAGCCGGTGCCGCTAAGGTACCTGACCATCGGCCTGCAATGCGGCGGCTCGGACGGCTATTCCGGCATTACCGCCAATCCCGCGCTGGGGGCGGCGATGGATCTGCTGGTGCAGCACGGCGGCACCGCGATTCTCAGCGAAACACCGGAAATCTATGGCGCCGAGCATCTGCTGACGCGGCGCGCGGTGTCGCGCGAGGTCGGCGAGAAACTGGTGTCGCGCATCAAGTGGTGGGAGGCCTACACTTCCCGCCTGGGCGGCGAGATGAACAACAATCCCTCTCCCGGCAACAAGGCGGGCGGGCTCACCACAATCCTGGAAAAATCGCTGGGTGCGGTGGCCAAGGCCGGCACCAGCAACCTGGCCGACGTGTTCGAGTATGCGCAGCCGGTCACCACCAGGGGACTGGTGTTCATGGACACGCCCGGCTATGACCCGGTGTCGGCCACCGGCCAGGTGGCCGGCGGCGCCAACATGATCTGCTTCACCACCGGGCGCGGCTCGGTGTACGGCTGCAAGCCCTCGCCATCGCTGAAGCTGGCCACCAACTCGCCGATGTATCACCGCATGCGCGAAGACATGGATATCAACTGCGGCGACATTCTCGATGGCGGCCTGACCGTGCAGGAGTCGGGCGAACAGATCTTCCGGCTCATCATCGAGACCGCCTCCGGGCGTCCGAGCAAGAGTGAGGAGCACGGCTTCGGCGAAGACGAGTTCGCACCGTGGATACTCGGCCCGACGATGTGAGCCCCCTGCCTGGCCACTGACTGAACGCGATGAAGATACTGATCACAGACTACGATTTTCCCGATATCGAGCTGGAGCGCGCCCTGTTTCGCGATGCCGGCGTGGAACTGGTGACCGCCCAGTGCCGCAGCGAGGACGAAGTGATTGCGGCGGCGGCGGGCTGTGACGGCCTGCTGGTGCAGTATGCCCCGGTCAATGCGAAAGTGTTCGAGGCGCGCCCCGAGATCCGGATCGTCAGCCGCTACGGCGCCGGCTTCGACACGGTCGACATCGCCGATGCCGAGCGGCACGGCGTATGGGTCGCGAATTCGCCTGACTACGGCGTGGGCGAAGTCGCCACCCATGCGCTGGCGATGACCCTGGCGCTGCTGCGCCATATTGCCTTCTACGATCGTGACATCAAGGCAGGCCGCTGGCACTACACCAGCGCCGGGAAAATGCAGCGCGTCGGCGACATGACGCTGGGTATCGTGGGGCTCGGACGAATCGGCAAGCGCATGGCGCATCTCGCCCGCAACAGCTTCCGCCGGGTGATCGCCTGCGATCCACACGTCATCGACGGCGACTTCCCGCCTTATGTTGAAAGGGTAACGCTGCAGGAGCTGTTCGAGCAGGCCGACGCGGTGTCGCTGCATGTACCGCTGAACGATGAAACGCGCGGCATGGTGAATGCATCGCTGCTGGGACGGATGAAGACGGGCAGCGTGCTGGTCAATACCTCGCGCGGCGCGGTGGTCGATATCGATGCGCTGCTGGCGGAACTCGATGCGGGACGGCTGGACGGCGCGGCGCTCGATGTGCTGCCAGCCGAGCCTCCGGAGACAGACGCCCGCATCGTCCAGCATCCGCGCGTGCTGCTTACTCCACATGCGGCTTTCTATTCCGAGGTGGCAGGCGATGAGCTGCGCCGCAAGGCGGCCCAGAACCTGATCGATTGGAAACAGACGGGACGGCCGACCTATGTCGTCGTGAAAGGCGATGCGCAAACGGGATGACGGCGTCGCCGCTCGATCGGGGCCCGCATGTCGTCGCACACGCTTTTTGTTTAACCACTGATTCATGAGCAAGGACAAGCATGATTGAAGATTTGAAAGGCAAGGTCGTACTCATCACCGGCAGCAGCACGGGCATCGGCGCAGCCGTCGCACGCGCCTTCGGCGCCAACCAGGCGAAGGTGGCGGTTCACTACAATCGCAACGAAGGTCCGGCGCAGCAGGTCGTGCGGGATATCGAGGCAGCCGGCGGAGAAGCCGTCGCGATGCAGGCGGATGTGACCAGCAGCGCCGCCATCAAGTCCCTGATCGAGCAGACCGTTTCGCGTTTTGGCCGCATCGACGTACTGATCAACAATGCTGGCGACCTCGTAGGCCGCAGGCCGATCACCGAGATGACGGACGAATTCTTCGACCAGGTCGCTCACCTGAACATGCGCTCGGTGCTGATGGCTTGCAAGGAGGCCGTGCCCTTCATGCGCAGGCAGGGCGGCGGCAACATCATCAATGTCACCTCGATCGCGGCGCGTCACGGCGGCGGCGGCGGCGCGCTGCTGTATGCCGCTTCCAAGGGCTTCGTCAGCACCGTCACCCGCGGCATGGCCAAGGAATTCGTCGCCGACAATATCCGGGTCAACGCAGTCTCGCCCGGCGTCATCGCCACGCCCTTCCATGACCGGCATACGTCCGCGGAGCAGATGGAAGCCTTTAACGCGGGCATTCCGATGCGTCGTGCGGGCACGCCCGACGAGTGCGCCGGGACCTTCCTTTACCTCGCATCGAACCAGTTGAGCGGCTATGTGACCGGGCAGATCGTGGAGGTGAATGGCGGTCAGCTGATGCCGTAGCAACGCATTC
This sequence comes from Noviherbaspirillum album, assembly GCF_035916955.1. Lineage (NCBI taxonomy): Bacteria > Pseudomonadati > Pseudomonadota > Betaproteobacteria > Burkholderiales > Oxalobacteraceae > Noviherbaspirillum > Noviherbaspirillum album. The sequence goes on from NZ_JAWIIV010000009.1 coordinate 181,820, forward strand.
TGCGCCGCCGTGTTCGGGCGGGGAACGCAGCAGCACAAGCAACAGAAACAGCAGGAGCAACAAGGGCACGACCATATTTCTATAACAAGGAGCAGACAATGGATCGCAGAACCGTGTTCAAAGGACTTTTCGCAGCCGCCTTCGCAACCGTAGCCGGGCTGGCCCATGCCGCCTATCCGGAACGTCCAATCACGCTCATCGTGCCCTGGAACGCAGGCGGCGGCACCGACGCCACCGCGCGCATCATCGGCACCCTGATGGAGAAGGAGCTCAAGCAGCCGGTCAACGTCGTCAACCGCGCCGGCGGCAATGGCGTGGTAGGCCACCAGGCGATTGCCTCCGCCGCGCCCGACGGATATACGATCGGCATGGCGACCGTGGAAATCGGCATGATGCACTGGATGGGACTGACCCAGCTGAAGTACAGCGATTACACGCCGATCGGCCTGGTCAACTTTGATCCGGCCGGCGTGCAGGTGCGGGCCGACGCGCCGTACAAGTCGGTCACCGACCTCGTCAATGCGATCAAGGCCAGCCCCGGCAAGTTCAAGGCCTCGGGCACAGGCCAGGGCGGCATCTGGCATCTCGCGATTGCCAGCATGCTCAAGGATATGAACGTCGATCCGGCATCCGTACCCTGGGTGCCAAGCAACGGCGCCGCACCCGGCCTGCAGGACCTGGTCGCTGGCGGCGTCGAAGTCGTGCCCTGCTCGCTGCCGGAGGCGCGCGCGCTGATCGAAGCCGGCAAGGTGCGCTCGCTCGCCGTGATGGACGACCAGCCGTCGGCACTGTTCCCGAACGTGCCGACACTCAAGTCGGTCACCGGCAGCACGACCAAGCTGGGCGCATGGCGCGGCATCGTCGCGCCGAAGGGATTGCCGAAGGATGTCGAGACCGCGCTCGCCAACGCGTTGAAGAAAGTCTATGACAGCAAGGAATACAAGGACTTCATGGCGCAGCGCGGTTTCGGCGTGGTATGGGCGCAGCAGCAGGATTTCGGCAAGTTCATGGCGAAGTCCAACGAAGACCTGGGCGCGACGATGAAGGCAGTGGGCATCGCGAAGTAAACGACCCTGCGCGAGAAGGGCCGCCGCACGTCGCGGCCCTCCCCTGTCGTCTTATCCTCCCGTCGACCCGCGTCATGCGGAACTCTCTTGACGCCCGCCCTTGGAAGGCTTCACCATGAAACTCAACGATGCCGTTTTCGGCGCCTTGTTTCTCGTCCTGGCGATCGCGGTGCTGGTCGCTTCGCGCGCCTTTCCCGCGATTCCCGGCCAGCAGATCGGACCCGGCGCCTTCCCTACCCTGGTCGCGTCGATCCTTGGCGCCTGTTCGCTGCTGCTGATCGTGCGCGGCCTGCGTTCGCGCCAGCGCTGGTTTGAAGGCGGCGACTGGCTGCGTTCGCCGCGCCATGTGCTGCGCTTCGCCGCGGTCGTCGGTGCGCTGCTGTTCTACCTGTATGCAGCGCAGGCACTCGGTTTCGTTCTCACCGCCGTATTGCTGATGATCGGACTGCTGCGTGCCTTCGGCGTCAAGTGGACCACCTCGCTGATCACGGCCGTCGCTGCCACGCTGGTGATTCACACGATCTTTTACAAGATACTCCGGGTGCCCCTGCCCTGGGGACTGCTTCAGGGAGTAGCCTGGTAATGGACGCCTATCTGCTCGCACTCAAGCTGGTGTTCGACCCCTATGTGCTGATGGTGATCGCCGCATCGGCACTGTACGGCCTGGTGGTCGGCTGCATACCCGGCCTGACCGCCACCATGGCGACGGCGCTGCTGGTGCCGGTGACATTTTTCATGCCGCCGGTGCCGGCCATCGCGGCCATCGTCACCGCATCGGCGATGGCCATTTTCTCAGGCGACATCCCTGGTGCGCTGCTGCGCATTCCAGGCACGCCGGCCTCGGCCGCGTACACCGACGAATCCTATGCGATGACGCTCAAGGGCCAGGCCGGACTCGCGCTCGGCGCAGGCCTGATGTTCTCGGTCGTCGGCGGCCTGTTCGGCACCGCGGTCATGATGACTTCGGCGCCGCTGCTGGCCGAGGTGGCGCTTAAGTTCAGCTCCTTCGAATATTTCTGGATGGTGGTGCTCGGCCTGTCGGGTGCGGTCTTCATCGGTTCGGCCAGCATACTCAAGGCACTGATATCACTGATGCTCGGACTGCTGATCGCCTGCGTCGGCATGGAAAATCCTTCCGGACTGCCGCGCTTTACCTTCGGCAATAACGAGCTGGCCAGCGGCATCAGCCTGATACCCATGATGGTCGGCATGTTCGCGGTGTCGGAAATCCTGCGCTATGCAGTGAATACGGCGCCGGAGATGAAAACCAAGGTGGCACAGGTCGGCGATGTCTTCAAGGGCATGTGGGGCCTGACCAAGCGCTACAAGTGGGGCATCCTGCGCGGCAGCGCCTTCGGCACGGTGATCGGCATCCAGCCCGGTTCCGGCGCCGACATGGCGTCCTGGATGTCTTACGCGATGAGCAAGCGCTTTTCCAAGGAGCCGGAAAAGTTCGGCACCGGCCACGTGGAAGGCATCATTGAATCCGGCGCCGCGAACAACAGTTCGCTGGCCGGCGCCTGGATTCCCGCCGTGGTATTCGGCATCCCGGGCGATTCCATCACCGCGATCGCCATCGGCGTGCTCTACATGAAGGGCATGAACCCCGGGCCGACCATCTTCGTCAACAACCCCCAGGACATCTACGCGGTATTTCTCGTGTTCGTGCTGGCCAACCTGATCATGCTGCCGTTCGGCTGGGCGATGATCAAGGCCGCGCGCAGGGTGCTGCAGATTTCGCGCAGCATCCTGATGCCGACCATCCTGCTGTTCTGCATCGTCGGCTCCTTTGCAATCAACAACTCGGTGTTCGGCGTGGTGCTGATCCTGTGCTTCGGCCTGCTGGCCTACCTGCTGGAGGAAAACGGCTTTCCCACCGCGCCGGCCATCCTCGGCGTGGTGCTGGGCCAGATGCTGGAGGAAAATTTCGTGACGTCCATGATCAAGTCGGATTACAGCATCGCGCCATTCTTCTCGCGGCCGATTGCCGGCGGCCTGGCGGCGCTGACCTTCCTGATCCTCTTCTGGCCTCTGTTGAGCTGGACCTGGCGCAACCGGCGCGGCACGCGCCGCCTTGCCGACGGCACTGCGGGCTGATGCGCATGGAGGGCGGCATGAAGCACCCTTGCATCGATGCAAACGGCAGGGGCGAGCATAGAATGAACGGGTGGAGAAAAAACAGAAGGAATAATCTCGAGCGGAAGCGAGGCCCAGGTACTCTCCATGTCGAGAATAGGGTAGCAGATAGCGCCACCCTGATTATTTAACGGGTTAGAGAAGGGCCCCGCGTACGTTTTGATACATTGGCCGGCAAAGGTTCCCGGAGTTTGGCCTAGTCCGGCAGGTCCTCTCCGAACTTGCTCGCGACATACACCCGCATCGCGGCGATCAGCGGCGTGCTGCCCCGGTAAGTGAAGGTATCGCGCGCATCCGACGCGACCCAGATTTCGTCACCGTAGTCGGGCTGGTCGGGGCTGGGCGCGCGGTAGAAGCCGATGCCTTCGCGTTCGATGATCGGCCCGCCCTGCGTCCAGTCCTTGTGAGGAATCCACTGGATTTCCGTCGGTTCATCCATGACGCGCCAGAACTCCCCGGTATGGGTGTACTTCACTTCGATGCCTTCCGCCTTCGCAACCCAGTGATCGAGCTGCGAGTTCTCAAGATCAATGACTTTCATCGCGGTCCTTGTATTTTCGTGAGGGTGAAGTTTTGATTATGCAATGAAAATCTGACCATGGCCTGCGGGATATGGTTCATCGCTTGTCGTGCCGAAAGAAATCCGGCGCCGGCAAGCGCGCCGGCTGTTTGCCGGAAACAGTGCCGCACAGCCGGATAGGTCGCCGAACTAGTGCGTTTTCGCCCTGACCGGCCCTAGTCGAGGCCGAGGCAGACTGCCGCTGGAACAAGGCGTGAGGACGCGACATGGCCTAGCCATGGCAAGAAGTCGCAACGCAGTGCCGGCGGGCATTCTGTCCGGGATCGGCAGGCAGGTCAGGGTGAAACCGCTCTAATGGTACTCCGAAGAGGAGCCAATACTTGCGAGGGTCGCGATCATCTGCGTCAGGGCGGCCTGGCGGCGCAGCCCCGTTTTGCTGAATACCGACTTCAGATGCGTTCTCAACGTAGACATGGAGATCGACTGCTCGTCTGCGATCTCCTGCGTTGAAAGTCCATCGGCAAGCATGCACCCGATCCGCGCTTCCATCGGCGTCAGACCATACAGATCGCGAAGAGACGATTCCACGCCGGCGCAGGATCTTCCCGTTTCATGAACAACGATGAGCGCCATCGGCCTTTCATTGAAATGGGCAGCGGCCAGTCTCAAGGGCATTGGCAAAACCAGAAGATGCATGGCGTCGTCGGAACCTGAATCGAGACTGTACGCGCTGCCGCGGCTTGCCGTCGTGCTGGCGGCCTGTGCAATGGCCTGTTGAACTTCCAGCGCACGCGAGCAGGTCGAGACTTTGCCGAAGCGCACGACAATTCCGCATTGCCGAGACAACAGCCGCTCTGCGGCCCTATTTGCGAACAGGAGATTGCAGGCGCCATCCACGGCCAGCATCGGCGCCGCCACATGATCCAGTGCCGCCTGTGCAATACGAGCGGGAATCTGCAGCTCCTGCATGCGAAAATGCAATCTGATCGCACGTTGCAGATGAGGCATGACCTCCCGTGCCGCCAGATGGTCGTCATCCCGATAACTGTTCCCGAGCCCGAAACGCTGGACGGAAATGGTGGCGACGAGCCTGTCTTCCCTGACGGCCAATGATGCTAGGATGCCGCCTATGTCGTGCTTGCGCAGGAGGTCGTTATGGTATTCGCGTGCGTTCTTCTGGTCGGGCCACGCCTTGCCGTTTGCGTCCGCGGTCCAGCAGCCTACCTGGGAATAAGGCACCACGCCGACCAAGGGATCCAGGGTGTTGTAGTAATCGTTGTATGCGCTGACGACTTCTTCCGAATATCCGACATTGAATGCGATTTCTGCGCCGGCTCTGCCTGGATCCGCCAGCATCAGGATGGAGCCTTGCGAGTCCATCAATGAGGCGAACCGGGTTAATCCGGATTGCCAGAGCGACGGATCCAGGGCCGCATCGTAGAAGGTGCTAATTACCTGGTCCGGACTGACTCTTTCCGATGTGCCCATACGATTTCCCTTCCAGCGCAGTTGAACCGCATGCTTGATGAAGGTACGTGAGCGTAGATACAAGTCTTTGATGTAGATAAAACGATCGGGATTTCAGCCGGATGCGCCGGTACCTGCAGAGAGTTCCTGTTGACTGGATGAAACCGGCTTGCGTAAAAAGTAACGCACCCCAAGTAACGTTCGGGATGAATGGAAGAAATGTCCGCGCCATAACTTGGCTCATGCGATAAATAATGGAATTTACGAAGTTAACCAATGCGGGCTTAACTGATTGCTGCCTTAGAATTATCGAGCTTATGCCCGCGTTCGGACTCGAGGGCAGTACTGCTTGAGCAAGGACGGTTGGAACAAGATGAGGGTGCGCGGCACAACGACACGATTCCAGAAACCAATGGCAGAGGTTGGCCAGAAAGCGGTCTTTGGTACCATTCGGACGTGAGGACAGCAGCCGACCCACAACCGACACTCCTGCGCGAGATCGGTGGTCTTCAGGGGACACTGAAGGTGTCGCCTACACCACATGACAGCAGGCTATCCGTTTGTGCCGGCGAATCTCTACCGTTCAGATACCGTCTGTTTATCTTTTACCGGTGACCGGCCGAACATTCTGGTGTACTCCCGGCTGAACTGCGAGGTGCTTTCGTATCCCACTTCGAAAGCGACCTGGCTCAAGAGTTTGCCTTTGGACAAGATCAACCGTCGTGCTTCTATCAACCTTAGCTGCTTCTGGAACTGCAATGGGGACAGCGATGTGATAGCACGGAAGTGTTGATGGAATGCTGCTCGGCTCATACCAGCTGCCGCCGCAAGGCGCTCAATATGCACCGGCTGGGCGTAGTCCGCACGCAGGATCGCGACAGCCCGTGCAATGCGCCTCACATGGCTATCGGGCAGGCCTAGGTTGCGGACTGCGTGTCCTTGGCGGCCCAGCAGCAACCAATGATGAATCTCCCTGATCAGGCCATTCTTGAGCACTGCCAGCGATTCCGGGCGGTCCAGCAGCATCACCAGCCGGCGTAGGGCATCGCACAGATCGCCGCTGGTGTCGTGCGCGGCCTGTGATGAAGATGCTACGTGCTCGCTCAACACTAGATCCGTAATCACGTTTGGATCCAAGTCGAGAGCCAGCGCTAGATAGGGACTGGCAGCGCTGGCCTGACTGATGCGACTGGCAGTCGGCACATTGCCGGTCACGATCAAAGTCTCCCCAGCCGCGTATGACGAAACACCGCTGCTTAACGAGACCTGCTTGCGCCCCTGCAGTACCAAGCATACCAACGGATTCACCACGGTGTGCTCCACCTCGCTTGGTGTCGTACGCTGGAACAGGTAAAAGCCTCGGACAGATGTGGCTGTCACACCGTCCACTTGGGAGTGGGCACGCGTGTAGCGAAGAAGGGCATGTTTCAGTTCGTCGACCATGGTGAATTTAAACATCTCCTTCTACGCACGCCAACAAGTTCAGACGATTAGGCAAGAAATATCGACGTTCGAGCATAGGTCAAGGGAATCCGAGCAAGATACTACTCGCATTCAACCAGGAGACTCACAGATGACCCACCCGCCAATTAATTCGCACTGCCCTGCACCGGAAATTATCCACGCAACTCATCGCGGCGTGGAGGTACTTGGAGAACAAGGAGCTGAAGGCCGCAAGGCATTCTTTATCCAGATCGAGGCCCGCCCGGGCCAGGAGGATGCCGTAATACAGATGCTGCGTGACATTCGGGCTTGCGTCGAGGACGAGCCTGCCACGGGCCCGTGGTTCGCCTTCCGGTTTTCACAGTCCAGCTTCGCCATTTTCGAAGCATTTCCCGATCTGGCGGGGCGCCAGGCACATGTAGAGGGTGGCGGCGGAGACATTTTCCGCGACCGCGAGCGTATGAACGCGATCCTAGCCGATGCGGCAAAGGTGCACCGTGTCGACGTGCTGATGAGCAAGGACTCCTTTTCTCATCTCCATCCACTCTGATAAGACAGCATGGAACCTGCATCCGGCAGCTGGCAGCAGGCAGCAGTTAGCCGCCTGCAACGCAGCCGCAATCTGGAAAAAACGCGACCCGCCGTGTACGGCCAGTCGCGGCAACCAGATGGGCTAATTCTCAACTTGCATGATTTTCAACTAGGACATTTTGTCTCAATGTATGAGTGGTGCTTTTAAGTAGAATGCCTCAGAACGTGCATCGACCCAATCCTCGGATGGCACTCGACCATATTGGTCGGGTAAATCGCGTCTGAGCCTACGCCATATACATAAAGGGACTTAGTTCCGTCCTCGTTCGTGATGAACTTGTCCGTTGCAAAAAATAACAACTGATGTTAATGAGAAAAATACTCAGGCAATTGGCTTCGTTGGTTTGAACAAAAATGAAGCTGCTGAAGCAGCGTGTTGAGGTAGTGGTCCTCACGATAGATAGTGTCAAGTAATAGCCTGGAAATATTCAATATGGTGGATTGGTTCCCAATAGTCGCCTTTGCTTTCAAGATGCTCGCGTTAGGCACGGGCATGTTCTTCGCCATCAAGTGGCATTACGATCAAGGGAAGAAGGGGAAGGAGAACGAGGGGGCGACGGTGCTACTCGCGGGAGGCAAGGTGGCCGCAGTCTTCGTGCTATCGCTCTTGGGCCTGGTGCTCGTCACCTTCGCCCTTGCCAGGATGCTCGGTTTAGACTTGACCTTCCCATGATGGCAACGAATAGTCGGCCGATATTCAGATGACGATGCCGAACCCATGGAATTTGAACAGCAACCTTGAAGTGGGATAGATGTCAGCTCCTGGCCCAGAGTGTGTAAAAACGCAGATTTTTCTAAGTGGCTTCAGCTATCGTATGTTTGGAACGCCTTTGAGAGCAAGGCACGCATGCGGGCAGGCAGGAACCGTTGCTGCGACCAGACTGCATATATGTCACGTGCCGGCGCCACCCATTCGGGCAGGAGGCGCGCCAGTTTACCCTGGTCCAGCTCTCGCTGGCATTGGGTGATCGGACAATAGAGAATTCCAATTCCCGACTTAGCCATGGCGACCGCGACATTCATTTCATTGCTTGCCCGAAAACGAGCAGCCGCCTGCAGAACAAACCTTGCGCCAGTCGGTGGATTGCGGAGTTCCCATTGCTGAAACGGATCCGCAACACTCAATGAGTGAGATTGAAGGGCGTCCGGATTTTCCACGGGCGCGGACCGTGCCAAGTAATCCGGCGAGGCAACGAGCACCGAGACTACACGTCCCAGCCGTCGCTGATTGAGAGACGAGTCGGTCAGGGAACCGATACGGATTGCGGGGTCCGCGCCGCTTCCAATCAGACTTCCACTTCATTTGAAAGTTTGAGTTCAATCTGCACCTCGGGATATTCATGCAGGAAGCTCTCCCATGCATTGGTCAGGATTCCGCTGCCAAAACTAACCGCGGCCGGCACCCTGATGCAGCCTGTCACACTGCCAAAAGTGGCTTCGAGCCGTTGTATGGTTTGCCGCAGGGCATGAACCAGGGGGCGGCACTGTTCGTAATACTGCGCACTCTCCGCGGTGACCTGCATGCGCCGCGCACTTCGGTTGAGCAGACGACACCCAAGTTGTTACTCGAGGTTGCGCAGGCGGCGGGTGACAGTTGCTCCGGGCAGCTTCAGTTTATGGGCCGCCGCGCTCGGACCACCCTCCTCGACTATCGTCACAAACAGATAAAGATCATCGAGCATGATTTCAAATTTGGAATTTAAGTTTTAAAGATCGCGCCTTGTTCGTGGTTTTGGCACCATATAAACTTGTGGCCTCATCCCGTCAAGAAAGGAAAAGAAGTGAAGAATCCCTTCCGATTTCGACTCGTTTTCGGTTTGCTGATGTCACTGGTCATGTCGGTTTTCATGACCTGCTGGGTAACCTACATCAACCTTGGAATGCGCCCCGACTTTGCACTGCAATGGGGTCGAGCCTTCCTGATGGCTTGGCCAGCCGCCTTCCTGATCGCCTTTTTGTTCGGGCCGCTATTGCAGCGCGTGACCCAGCGGCTGCTTCCGGGAGACGGGCGCAATGCTTAACTCTTGACGGCGTATGGATCGAGTGCATAGTAAGGTGAGGCGCAAAAGGACTTGCTTTGCTGCCGCAAAGCGGCCATCCGGAGTGTGCACCACAAAAGCTTGAGAGATCTGTCGAAATGCACCGCCGTTATTCGTCGTGTAGGGTAACCATTTTCAGGAGACTTCCATGCCCCGTTACATGATCCAGGTTCGCGCCACCCCAACGAGCGAGGCTGGCGACTTCCCCGATGACCCTACTCTGGTCCCGCGCATGATGGCCTTCCACGACGAAATGGCCAAGGCCGGCGTGCTGCTCGATGGTGCTGGGCTGCAGCCCAGCAGTCAGGGATTTCGCGTGCAGTATGATGCCGCCGGTCAGGTGCGCGTCATAGACGGCCCCTTTGCCGAGGCCAAGGAGCTGATTGCCGGCTACACCCTGATCGAGGTGCGATCACACGACGAAGCGATGGCATGGGCGCGGCGCTTTCCGGCGCCGTTCCCTGGTCAACCCTGTTGCATCGAGGTGCGCCCGCTGATGGGCGGCATTGACCTTCCACCCGAAGATGCCGAACGCATCATCCGTGAACAGCTGGCCGCCATCAAGCAGCGCGAATGACGCCTCCTGTCGAGGCGCCAAGGCGGTCTGGAGTCGTCGTGGAACCGCGCATAGTCCCTAGGAAGCTGCCGTCCACGAATGGCCGGATATGGCCAGGATAGCGGAATGGGGATAAGAATGGCAGCGCAGGTAGCGGAGGCGCGCGAGGCACTTTCCGCAACTCCGGACAGGCCGGCAGGGAGGGCGATGCACCGCCCTGCTCTCCCTGCCTCGCAGACAACCCGCCTCGCTAGAGCGCTTTCGGCTTGACCGGCCTAGCCGAAAGCGCTCTAGTGGTTGTGCCGCGACTCGCCGCGCAGTTCAATGATGTTGAGGTAATTCACTGCCGGCTCCAGGCAGGCGCCGCTGCCGTTCTGCCCCACCATGCTGCGGTAGATTTCCTCCCACGGCGTCTTGTTGTCGAGCTTGGGCGGCACCCAGTTGCTGCGACGCTGTTCCAGTTCCTCGCTCGGCACCAGCAGGTTGACGCTGCGCTGCCTCAGGTCGATGCGCAGCGTGTCCCCCGTCTTGAGCAGGGCAAGGCCGCCGCCCACCGCTGCTTCCGGCGATACGTTCAGGATGGAAGGGCTGGCCGAAGTGCCGCTCTGCCGGCCGTCGCCCATGGTGGGAAGTGTCGTGACGCCTTCCTTGAGCAGCGCGGCCGGAGGCTGCATGTTGACCACTTCAGCGCCGCCGGGATAGCCGACCGGGCCGCAGTTGCGGATCACGAGGATGGAACGCTCGTCGATTTCCAGCGCCGGGTCGTCCAGGCGCGCATGGTAGTCTTCCGGGCCTTCGAACACCACGGCTTTCACATCGAAGCAGTCGGGATGTTCGGGATCGGACAGGAAACGCTTCCTGAACTCTTCGTCGATCACGCTGATTTTCATCACCGCGCTGTCGAACAGGTTGCCCGACAACACCACGAAGCCCGCGGCTTCCTTCAGCGGATTGTCGTAGCGGCGCACGACGTTGCGGTCGGGTTCCTCCCTGACGGCGGCGAGATCCTCGGCGAGCGTGCGCCCGGTGACGGTGATGACGTCGCCGCGCAGGCGGCCGGCATCGAGCAATTCCTTCATTACCGCCGGCACGCCGCCGGCGCGATGGAAGGCTTCGCCGAGGAAGCGTCCCGCCGGCTGGCAGTCGACCAGCAGCGGCACTTCCGCGCCCAGCCGCTGCCAGTCTTCCAGCGAGTGTTCGACGCCCATGTGGCGGGCGATCGCCACCATGTGGACCGGGCAGTTGGACGACGCGCCGAGCGCGGCCGCCGCGACGACCGCATTTTCGAACGCCTGCTTGGTCATGATGTCCGACGGCCGCAGGTTTTCATGCACCATGCCGACGATGCGGCGTCCCGTTTCATAGGCCATCCATCCGCGCTCGCGGTGCGGCGCGGGGATCGCGGCGCAGCCGGGCAGCGACATGCCGAGCGCTTCGGCCAGCGAGTTCATCGACAGCGCGGTGCCCATGGTGTTGCAATGGCCGATCGATGGCGCCGATGACGCCACCATGTCCATGAATTGCGAATAGTCGATCTCTTCCGCCGCGAGCCGCTTGCGCGCATCCCAGATCACGGTGCCGGAACCGGCCAGCTTGCCTTTCCACCAGCCGTCGAGCATCGGCCCGCCGGACAGCACGATGGCCGGGATGTTGACGGTGGCCGCGCCCATCAGGCAGGCCGGCGTGGTCTTGTCGCAGCCAGTGGTGAGCACCACGCCGTCGATCGGATAGCCGTGCAGCACTTCCACCAGTCCGAGATAGGCCAGGTTGCGGTCCAGCGCCGCGGTCGGGCGCTTGCCGGTTTCCTGGATCGGGTGCATCGGAAACTCGAGCGGAATCCCGCCGGCGTCGCGGATGCCGTCGCGCACCCGCGACGCCAGCTGCAGGTGATGGCGGTTGCACGGCGACAGGTCGGAGCCGGTCTGGGCGATGCCGATGATGGGCTTGCCCGATTGCAGCTCTTCGCGGGTGATGCCGTAGTTCATGTAGCGCTCGATATACAGCGCCGTCATGCCGGGGTCGGCGGGGTCGTCGAACCAGCGGCGGCTGCGCAGCCGCGCTCCCGGCTGCGCGCCGTGCTTCTCATCGTCTTTGTTCATTGGATTGTCCTGGATGGATGGGATGGTGAACCTTGTGCCGATTCCGGCGGCATGCGCCAACGGTGATGACTGACGACCGTGGGCGCGCCGGAATCGGCATTGCGGAACCGGCATCGGTCCCGCTCTTGACCGGCTTACTTGACCTTGCCGCGGATCTTGGTGAGTTCGGCCTGCATTTCGCTGGCCGCCGCGCTGCCGAATTCATTGGAGAATCGGGCGGTCACCGGCTGCACCTTGGCACGCAGCGCATCGACTTCGGATGCCGGCAGCTCGGTCACGGTCATGCCGTTCTTCTTCAGTTCGTTGACCGCGTTCGTCGAGAATTCGCGGATGGTCTTGCGCTCGAACAGCTTGGCTTCCTGCGCGGCGGTAGTCACCATCTTCTGTTCTTCGGGCGACAGGCCGTCCCAGGTCTTCTTGCTCATCAGCAGGACCCAGGCGGAATAGATGTGCTTGGACAGCACCAGGTGCTGCTGCACTTCATAGAACTTGGATGCGAGGATGGTGGCCACCGGGTTTTCCTGGCCATCGACGGTGCGGGTTTCCATCGCGCTGAAGACTTCCGGAAAAGGCATGGGAATGCCGTTGACGCCCATCGCCTTGAAGGTTTCGACGAACAGCGGGTTGGGAATCACGCGCAGCTTGAGGCCGGCGAAGTCATCGACCTTGCGGATCGGCTTGCGGGAATTGGTCACGTGGCGGAAGCCATTTTCCCAGAAGCCAAGGCCGATCAGGCCCTTCTCAGGTAGCTTGGCGAGGATCTTTTCGCCGAAAGGCCCGTCGAGCAATTCATCGGCTTCTTTTTCATTGGCGATGCTGAACGGCAGGTTGATGACGCCGAAATCCTTCACGTGGCTGACAAGGGTCGAGGTATCGGGAATGGTCATGTCGAGCGTGCCGCCCTGCAGCGCCGAAGTCATGGTGACGTCGTTGCCGAGCTGGCCGGACGGATACAGGCGCACGGTGATCTTGCCGCCCGACTGCTGCTTGAGCAAGTCGCCGAACTTGCGCACCGCGGTGGCCTGCGGATGCTCGTCGTTGAGGCCGATGCCGACGCGGATGACGCGCTCCTTGGCCTGCTGCGCATGGGCGGCGCCGACGAGCAGCAGCGCTGCGGTCAGGACGGAAAGGCTTTGCTTGAGTTTCATGTTGTCTCCTGGTTTTGATGTGCTTCGTATTGCCACCTGAATTCAATTCGGGATCTGCGGGCGTGACGCGTGCGTTGCAAGATCCCTGCTACGTCTCCTTTGAAGGAGAAGGTGTTTTCCTGACATTCGGTACCTTCAGCGCATCGTCAGCCAGCGCAATGGCATCGTCACGATCTCCGGCACGGCAATCAGCAGGCCGAGCAAAAACAGCTGCGCCAGCAGGAAAGGCCATACGCCCTTGATCACCGACTCCATCGGAATCTTGGCCACGCCGCAAACCACATTGAGCACGGTGCCGACCGGCGGCGTGAGCAGGCCGATCGCATTGTTCATGATGAACAGCACGCCGAAGTAGACCGGATCGATGCCCGCCGATTTCACGATGGGCATCAGCACCGGCGTCAGGATCAGCACCGTCGGCACGAAGTCGAGCGCGGTGCCGACCAGTACTACGACGAACATCAGCACCAGCATCAGCAGCTTCGGCGAATCGATGAACGGCGCGGCCAGTGCCTGCACCTGCGCCGGTATGTCGGCCACGGCGATCAGCCAGGCCGACACCATGGCAGCCGCCACCAGGAACATGATGATCGCGGTCATCCTGGCGGCGTTGACGAAGCTGCGGTAGATCAGCGGGAACGTGAGCTCGCGGTAAACCACGGCACCGATGAACCATGCGTAGAAAGCGACCACCACCGCGGCTTCGGTCGGCGTGAAGATGCCGAATTTGAGCCCGCCGATGATGATGAAGGGCAGCACCAGCGCCCAGATGCCGTCGCGCAGCGCCTTGAGCATTTCAGCGCCGCTGGCGCGCGGCCGGGTCGCGAGCGGGTCTTTGCGGCAGACGGCCCACCAGGCGATGACCAGCGCCAGACCCATCAGCACGCCGGGCACGATGCCGGCCAGGAAAAGCTTGGTGATCGATACCTGGGCAGCCACGCCGAAAACGATGAAGCCCATCGACGGCGGAATCACCGGGGCGATGATGCCGCCCGAAGCGATGAGGCCGGCGGAGCGGCCAATGGGATACTTGGCGTCGCGCATCATGGGAATCAGCAATGCCGCCAGCGCGGCGGTATCGGCCACCGCCGAACCCGACAGGCTGGCCATGATGATGGCCGCGAACACCGCGACGTAGCCAAGCCCGCCGCGCAGGTGGCCAACCAGCGCGGAAGCCAGGTTGACGATGCGACGCGACAGTCCGCCGGCATTCATGAATTCGCCGGCCAGCATGAAGAAAGGCACGGCCATCAGAATGAACGAATCGGCGCCGTTGACCGTGGACTGGGCCACGATCTGCGAATCGAAATTGCCGATCTGCAGCATCAGCGCGAGCGAGCAGACGATGAGCGCGAACGCGATCGGCATGCCCAGGCCCATGGCGCCCATCAGCGAACCGAGAAAGACCAGCAGCGTCAAGTGGCTCTCCCCGGTGCACCTTGGGGAAGCGGGGCTTTTGCCTCCTGCGCGACATGCGCTTCTTCCTCGCTGTCTGCCACCTGCAGCATTTCGTCTCCCGCCAGTCGGCCGGTGACGAGTCGCCACAAATTGCGCAGCACCGCGAGGCCCATGCCGACGGCTGCGAACAGGCCGGCCGCATACATCCATGCAATCGGATAGCCGGTTACCGGCGCCAGGATGGTGCGGTTGATGACAACCTGGTTCCAACTGCCGATGGCTAGCACCACGCAGCAGATCAGCATGAGCGCATTGCTGGCGAGGAACAGCATTTTTTTCATTCCCGATGGCGCACGCCGGACGATGGTATCGACACCGAGGTGAGCTCCCTCGTACATTGCCAGCACGGCGCCGATGAAGGTCAGCCATACCAGCAGCAAGCGTGCGATTTCATCCGATGATGAAATGCCGGAATTGAAGCCGTAGCGCAGCACGACATTGCCGAATGTCAGGACGCACATCACGAACAGCATCAGGGCGAGCAGCGCCTCGACTGCCCGCCGCGCCCAGTTCCATCGTTCATTCATAGCGGCTCCCGGCTCGATGCAGGAAAACATGCAGATGAACTGCGGGGACGGTCATAGTCATCGCTGGCGTCCTGCAAGGTAACGATATAGTGCGCGCACGCCGAAGGTCCAGGGCGGAATCTCGGTGGACAGCTGCACGGTGTTGACCAGCGCGCCGAGGCGCGGCGTGGAGATCGTGACGACGTCGCCCAGGTGGTGGGTGAAGCCGGCGCCGGGGGCATCCCGGTCCTGGATCGGCGAAAACATGGTGCCGAGGAATAGCATGAAGCCGTCGGGATACTGGTGGTGACGGCCCCAGGTCTGGGCGACCAGGTCCAGCGGGTCGCGGCTGATTTCGCTCATGCGGCTGCTGCCCTGCAGCACGAAGCCGTCGTCGGCGCCCTCGATGCGCAGCGACAGTTCGGCCTGGCGCACGGCATCGATGTCGAAGCCGTCGTCGAACAGGCGGATGAATGGGCCGATCGCGCAGGAACCGTTGTTGTCCTTGGCCTTGCCGAGCAGCAGGGCGCTGCGGCCTTCGATATCGCGCAGGTTGACGTCATTCCCGAGCGTGGCGCCCACCACCTTGCCGCGGCTGTTCACCGCGAGTACGACTTCCGGCTCGGGGTTGTTCCAGTGCGACTCCTGCGCCAGCCCGACCGCCGCTCCAAAGCCGACTGCCGACATCGGCTGCGACTTGGTGAAGACTTCGGCATCCGGACCGAGCCCGACTTCCATGTACTGCGACCAGGCGCCGCGCTCCATCAGCAATGCCTTGAGCCGGTTGGCCGCGTCCGATCCGGGCCGTACCTGCGACAGGTCGGTCCCGACCAGCGCGGTGATGGTCTCGCGAATCCTCGGCGCATCCTCGGCCTTGCCGCGCGCCTGTTCCTCGATGACCCGCTCCAGCAGGCTGACCGCGAAAGTTACGCCGCACGCCTTGATCGCCTGAAGGTCGCAGGGTGCCAGCAGCGAAGGACGGGTTGCACCGGCTTCGATGCTGCGCTGCATGAATGCCTGTACCGGTCCCAGCCCGGTACCGGCGGCGGTGCGGGCGAGCGTCGCCGGATCGTCGGCTTCCAGCAGGTCGGAGACCGTAGAAACGGTCGATGTGATGTCATGCATCATGCCGTTGCGCACGGCAACCACGCCGGGGCCGCCCCTATCCGTATCCCATATGCGTCCTACAAGAAGGGCCTGCTCCAGGTCGTCGGGCAGGCAGCGGCTGGCATTTGCATCGATCACGTCGTCTCCAAAATTTTTGTTGATTCTTTGCTTATTCAGCGAATCTTAGGCGCGGCAACCATATAATTCCAATGAAAAATCATGCCGCACCTATGCCATTATCGATATACCCGGAGAGACACTCATGGAGACACCCCACTGGTTCGTGCGCAACCGCCTCAAGACCAGGCAGTTATGGCTGATCGTCGCCATCTACGATCACAAGAGCATCAACAAGGCGGCTGAAATGCTGGGCATGACGCAGCCGGCGTCGTCCAAGCTGCTGCGCGAAATCGAGGAGGTGCTGGGCGTGGCATTGTTCGAACGGCTGCCGCGCGGCATGCAGGCGACCTGGTACGGCGAAACCATGGTGCGCCATGCTCGCATGGTGCTGCGCGGGCTCAACACCGCCTGGGATGAAATCGCGGACTGGAAATCAGGCCGTTCGGGCCGGGTGACCGTGGGCTCCATCATGGCGCCGGCCATCAGCATCGTTCCCAGGGCAATTGAAGCGTTCTACCGCGAAGACCGGATGGCGCGGGTCTCGGTGGTGGTCGAATCCAGCGACGTGCTGTTTCCGCGGCTGGCGCAGGGCGAACTCGACATCATGATCGGGCGCTTCGTGGTCGACGGCGACAAGACCAACTACGACTACGAGACGCTGGTCGACCAGGAAGCCATCTGCTTCGTCGCCCGGCGCGACCATCCCCTGCAAAGGCGGCGCAAGCTGTCGTGGCAGACCCTGGCAGAAGCGGCCTGGGTGGTTCCCCCGCCCGGCGGCCGGCTGCGCCACCGCTTCGACATGCTGTTCCGCGAGCAGGATCTGAGCCCGCCCAGGCGCCTGGTGGAAACCGTGGAGCTGCAAACCCTGGCCGCGCTCGTGCAGCGCACCGACATGCTCGCCATCCTGCCGACGGAGGCGGCACGGCACTGCGCCGGCAGCGATCTGCGCATCCTGCCGCTGCAGCTGTCGTACACCATGGACTCGTTCGGCATCATCACCCGGCGCGGCCACCTGCTGTCGCCGACCGCGGCCGAACTGCTGGGTTTCCTGAGAGCGGCCGCGCAGGATCATTACGGAGGCATGGCGCCGTCCGGTGCTTGATGATAGGATTCTGAAACCGGTTTCAACGATATCTGCCTTCAGAGTCCGCTTACCGAATCCATATGCCACCCAAGTCCATTCAGCGTACCCCGGAGCAAAAGGCGCCGGCAGCCAAGGCCACGATCGCGGACGTCGCCCGGGAAGCCGGCGTCTCCAAGGCAACGGTATCGCGCTTCCTCAATCACGGGGACAAGCTGCTTTCCGCCGACATCGCCAGCCGGGTGGAATCCGCCATCGCCAGCCTGCGCTACACGCCCAGCCCGATGGCACAGTCGCTCAAGCGCGGCAAGTCCGGCTTGATCGGGCTGGTGGTCGCCGACGTGGCCAATCCGTATTCGGTCGCGGTGCTGCGCGGCGTCGAGACCGCCTGCCGCGAAGCGGGCTACCTGGTGATCCTGTTCAATATCAGCAACGACCGCGAGCGCGAACAGGAAGCCATCGCCGCGCTGTCCTCCTACCAGGTGGAAGGCTTCATCCTGAATACCTCGGGCTACATGCCGAGCAAGTCACGCAAGCCTGATCACTACGGCAAACCGGCCGTGCTGGTGGACCGGCGCCATGCCGACATGCAGGAAGATTTCGTATCACTGGACAATGCCAGCGCCATGGCCATGGCGGTGGATCACCTGGTCGAGGCCGGCTACCGCGAACTGCTGTTCGTGACCCAGCCGCTGTCCAACGTCAGCTCCCGCATCGAACGCGAGACGGCCTTTCGCAATTGCATCGCGGGCCGCACGTCGAAAGTGAACGGCGCCAGCCACGAGAATGCCGAGGACGATGCCGAGGCGCTGGAGCAGGCGCTGCGCAGGTTGGTCAAGCCGGGACCGGGCACGCGCCGCTCGCGCCGACCGGCCATTATCACCGGCAATGCGGTGATGACGCTGCGCGTGGCTGCCGTCGCGGCCCGCCTCGGGTTGCAGCTTGGCAAGGACCTCGGCCTGATCGGTTTCGACGATGCGGAATGGGCGCCGCTGATCGGCCCCGGAATCACGACCATCGCCCAGCCGACCGACGAACTCGGCCGCATGGCGGCACGCTGCCTGATCGAACGCATCGAAGGCTTCAACCTGCCGCCGCGCCAGATCCTGTTATCCGGCAGGCTCACCGCGCGCGGATCGACGATGCAGGAATGAAACAGCTTTCGCACAAGATTTATGAAACCGGTTTCTTGATCTTTGAAACCGGTTTCAGTAGAATGATTTTCAAAGCTCCATCGCAGAGCCCATCGAACAGCCTCTTGTGAGCCAACGCATCACGCCGGGAGCATCGTGAATTACACATTTCAATTCGGAGACGTGCTGGCCGCATGGCCGCTGCTGCTGAAAGGCGTCTGGGTGACGGTCCAGCTCTCTTTCCTGGCGATGGCGATCGGGCTGGTGGTGGCCATCGTCTGTGCCTGGGGCAAGACCGAGGGTCCGGCGCCGCTGCGCTGGCTCATCAATGCCTATATCGAGATCATCCGCAACACCCCCTTCCTGGTGCAGCTGTTCTTTTTCTTCTTCGCCCTGCCCGCGCTGGGATTGCGCTGGTCCGCGCATACCGCGGCGCTGACGGCGATGGTGGTCAATCTCGGCGCCTATGCGACCGAGATCATCCGCGCCGGCATCGAATCGATACCGAAGGGGCAGATCGAAGCCGGACTGGCTCTCAGCCTGAACCGGCTCCAGATCTTCCGTTTCATTATCCTCAAGCCGGCGCTGCGCGCGATATTTCCGGCGCTGACCAGCCAGTTCATCCTGCTGATGCTGAGTTCCAGCGTGGTGTCGGCGATCTCGGCCGACGACCTGACCTCGGTGGCCGCCAATCTGCAGTCGCAGACCTTCCGCAGCTTCGAGATCTATATCGTGGTGGCCGTGATCTACCTGCTGCTGTCACTGGCGTTCTCGGCGCTGTTCAGGCTCATTTCCGGCCGCTGGCTGAGCTATCCGGAGCGCCGGTGATGAGAACCTTCGGCATCGGCGACCTCTGGTTCATTCTCGAAGCGGCGCAGTGGACAATAGCGCTGTCGCTGATCGCCTTCATCGGCGGCGCGATCGGCGGCCTCGCCATCGCGCTCAGCCGCACTTCGGACCTGCCCCTGCTGCGCAACGCGGCGCGCGCATTCATCCTCGTGTTCCAGGGCACGCCGCTGCTGCTGCAGCTGTTCCTGGTGTTTTTCGGCGCGCCCATTCTCGGGCTCGACGTCAATCCCTGGGTGGCGGCAGGCATCGCCCTGATCCTCAACACCAGCGCCTTCCTCGGCGAGATCTGGCGCGGCTGCATCGAAGCGATTCCGCGCGGCCAGTGGGAAGCGGCCGAAGCGCTCAACCTGTCCTACAGGTCGCGCATGATGAAGGTAATCCTGCCGCAAGCCTTCAAGATCGCGCTGCCGCCGACGGTGGGTTACATGGTGCAGATCATCAAGGGCACTTCGCTGGCAGCGATCATCGGCTTCACCGAGGTCACGCGCGCCGGGCAGATCATCAACAACGCGACCTTCCAGCCGCTGATCGTGTTCAGCGTGGTGGCCGCCATTTATTTCATGCTCTGCTGGCCGCTGTCGCTGCTGGCCGGGCACATGGAGCGCCGCCGCAATGCCGCGCTGGCGCGCTAGCGAATTTTCACAGAACGACAACCGACGACCACAGGAGACTAGCCATGACTGATTTTTTCAAACGCCGCCTCGCAACTTCATCAATGCTTGCCCTCGGCGTTGCCGCCGCTATCGGCATGAGCGCAACAGCCGCTTCGGCGCAGACGGTGGCCGACATCAAAAAGAAGGGTGAACTGACGGTCGGCATGCTGGTAGACTTCCCGCCCTACGGCATCATGAGCAGCAGCAACCAGCCCGACGGCTACGACGCCGACGTGGCCCGCCTGCTGGCCAAGGACCTCGGCGTCAATGTGAAGCTGGTGCCGGTCACCGGCCCCAACCGCATTCCCTTCCTGCTAACCAACAAGGTCGATGTGCTGGTGGCTTCGCTGGCGGTGACGCCGGAGCGCGCGAAGCAGGTGCAGTTCTCGCAGCCTTATGCGGCGGCCACCATCGTAGTCTATGGCAGCAAGAAAGCCAACGTGAAGGCTGCGCCCGAACTCAAGGGCGTGCGCGTGGGCGTTGCCCGCGCCAGCACGCAGGACATCGCCCTGACCGCCGTGGCACCGGAAGGTACCGAGATCCGCCGCTTCGACGACGATGCGTCGGCGATGCAGGCGCTGATGTCGGGCCAGGTGGATGCAATCGGCTGCTCGACCACGGTGGCCGCGCAGATCGAGAAGCGCGTTCCTGCCAATACCTTCGAAAACAAGTTCGTGCTGCGCCAGCAGGTGATGGGCATTGCGATGCGCCCCGGCCAGGCCGAACTGCAGAAGGCGGTGGATGACTTCGTCGCCCGCAACAAGGCCAACGGCGAGCTCAACAAGCTGTATCGCAAATGGCTGGAAACCGACATGCCCGCCATGTCCGGAAGCTGAGCGGGGCGGCCATGACAGCAAGCGCAAGCGCCGCGGTCCGCGACGATGCCGCGTCGGGAGAGCGGAAGGAAGCGGCGTTCATCAGCCTGGAAGGCGTCAACAAGTGGTACGGCAGTTTCCAGGTACTGACCGACGTCAACCTGCAGGTGAAGGCCGGCGAACGGATCGTGATCTGCGGGCCGTCCGGCTCCGGCAAGTCGACCCTGATCCGCTGCATCAACCGGCTCGAAACCGTGCAGCAGGGCCGCATCACGGTCGACGGCATCGACCTCACCGACGGCGGGCGCAACGTGGAAGCGGTGCGGCGCGAAGTCGGCATGGTGTTTCAGCAGTTCAACCTGTTTCCGCACCTTACGGTGCTGGAAAACTGCACGCTGGCACCGGTGCAGTCGGGACGCATGAACAGGCAGGAAGCGCAGGACATCGCGCTGCACTTCCTGACGCGGGTGCGCATTCCCGATCAGGCAAACAAGTATCCTAGCCAGCTGTCCGGCGGCCAGCAGCAGCGCGTTGCGATTGCGCGCGCGCTGTGCATGAAACCCAAGGTGATGCTGTTCGACGAACCGACCTCGGCCCTCGATCCGGAGATGGTGAAGGAAGTGCTCGACACCATGGTCGGCCTGGCCGAGGACGGCATGACCATGCTATGCGTGACGCATGAAATGGGCTTCGCACGCAGCGTCGCCGACCGCGTGATCTTCATGGCCGATGGACGCATCCTGGAGCAGGCGCCGCCGGCGCAGTTCTTCGGACAGCCGCAGCATGAAAAGACGCGCAACTTCCTCGGTCAGATCCTGACCTCTCACTAGATTTCCGACAATGAGCCTTTCTTCCGCCGTTTTCATCTCCCTGTCCTCCTTCGGCGCCGCCGAGGTGGGACGCCATGGCCAGCTGTGGTTCGCGCGGCTTGCGCATGCGGCCGGCGCCGACGGCGTGGAGGTGCGCGGAGAATTGCTGCGGCAGCGCGAAGGCCAGACCGATGAGATCGACGAGATTGCCGCCGGCTTGCGCGAGATGCAACTGCGGGTGGTGTATTCGAGCCCGGAAGGCATGTTCGGCGGCAACGGCGAGCTCGATGCCGCCGCGCTCGACCGCGCGTTCGCCATTGCCCTTCGCCTCGGCGCCTCGCGGCTGAAAATGTCGATCGGGCATTTCGGCCAGGCATCGCATTCCTGCTTGCAGGTGCTGAAGAGACGTTTGAGCGAATCCGCCATCGAACTCGTGATCGAGAACGACCAGACCGAGTCCGCCGGCACGCTCGGCGCGCTCCGGGAATTCTTTGCCGCCGCCGATGCGGCCGGGCTGGCGTTACCGATGACCTTCGACATGGGCAACTGGCATTGGACCGGCGAATGCCCGCAGCAGGCGGCGTCGGTATTTGCGGCACGGGTGGCCTACATCCACTGCAAGGGTGTGCAGCACCAGTCGCAGCGCTGGGCCGCGGTGCCGATGACCCGGTCGAGCGCGGCATGGCGCTCGGTGCTGCGCAGCCTGCCCGGCGGCGTGCCGTGCGCGATCGAATATCCGCTGACCGGCGACGACCTGCTCGCCGTGACGCAATCCGAAATCAGCGGCCTGCGCGCCATCATGGCCGCCGGCGCCGCCAGGGAGGCATTGCAATGAACCAGGCTCTGGATGTGGTGACTTTCGGCGAAGCGATGCTGCTGCTGGTGACGGACCGTCCCGGTCCGATCGAGGATGCCGAAGTCCTGCACAAGCGCACCGCGGGCGCGGAAACCAATGTTGCAATCGGACTGGCGCGGCTCGGCTTCAAGGTCGGCTGGGCGAGCCGCCTCGGCACCGATTCCATGGGCCGCTACCTGCTCAAGGCCATGCAGCGCGAAGGCATCGACTGTTCGCACGTGGTCTGCGACGCCGCGCAGCGCACCGGCTTCCAGTTCAAGGGCCGCGTCACCGACGGCAGCGATCCGCCGGTGGAATACCATCGCAAGGGCTCGGCCGCCAGCCAGATGACGGTTGGCGATATCGACGTGCCATGGCTGCAGTCGGCGCGGCACCTGCATGCGACCGGCGTGTTCGCCGCCATCTCCGATACCTGCCGCGAAGCCGCGCTGGCGGCCATGACGCTGATGCGCGACGCGGGGCGCACGGTCTCCTTCGATCCCAATCTGCGGCCGACCTTGTGGGCCACGCCGGAGCTGATGCGGGAAAGCATCAACCGCATGGCGGCGCATGCCCATTGGGTGCTGCCCGGCCTGGAGGAAGGCCGATTTCTTACCGGCGAGCAGACGCCCGAAGGCATTGCCCGCTTCTACCGCGAGCGTGGCGCGGAGCTGGTGGTCGTCAAGCTCGGGAGCGACGGCGCCTACTTCGACGGCGCGGTGGGCGATGAAACGGCGAGCGGCTATGCGCCTTCCTTCCCGGTCGACAAGGTGATCGACACCGTCGGCGCCGGCGATGGCTTCGCAGTCGGCATCGTCTCCGCCTTGCTGGAGGGCTTGCCGATGGCGCAGGCGGTGCGCCGCGCCGCCTGGATAGGCGCCCGCGCGGTGCAGGTGCTGGGCGATACCGAAGGCTTGCCGACCAGGGCGCTGCTGGCGGAAGCGGGAATGTGATGCCGACCGCGCCGCGCAAGAAGGTCCTGGTATTCCGCGAGCTCCCGCCCGATCAGCTCGAACGCATCCGCGCGGTCCATGACGTGACCGTCGCCAACCCGCGCAAGCCGGAGCAGCTGTCCCGGTTCGACGAAGCGCTGCCTTCGGCGCATGGATTGATCGGCTCCAGCTATCCGGTCGACGCCGATCTGCTGGCACGCGCCGCCAGCCTTGAAGTCATTTCCAGCGTATCGGTCGGCGTCGACAATTATGCGCTGCCCGCCTTGCGCGAGCGCGGCATCCTGCTCTGTCACACGCCCGGCGTGCTGACCGAGACCACCGCCGACACCATCTTTGCGCTGATCATGGCGACCTCGCGGCGCCTGGTCGAACTCGCGCTGCATGTGCGCGAAGGCCGCTGGGACCGCAACATCGGCGAGGATCTGTACGGCTGGGACGTGCACGGCAAGACGCTCGGCATCATCGGCTTCGGCCGCATCGGCCAGGCGGTGGCGCGGCGCGCGGCGCTCGGCTTTAACATGCGGGTGCTGTACAGCGGCCGGCGCGATGCGGAAGCCCCCGGGCTGGAGGGCAAGGCGACGCGGGTGACGATGGAGGCCTTGCTCGCCGGCTCCGACATCGTGGTGCTGACGCTGCCGCTGACCGAGGATACGCGCGGACTGATCGGCCGAAGCGAGCTGCAGGCGATGAAGCCGGGAGCCATCCTGGTCAATGGCGCGCGCGGCGCGATCGTGCAGGAAGACGCGCTGCTCGACGCATTGAACGCGGGACAGCTGCGCGCGGCGGGGCTCGATGTGTTCGCAAGCGAACCCCTGCCGCTAGCTTCGCCGCTGCGCCTGCATCCGCGCATCACGGCGCTGCCGCACATCGGCTCGGCCACGCACGAGACACGCCACGGCATGGCGGAGCTGGCCACCACCAACCTGCTGCAGGCCTTGGCTGGCGAACGGCCGACGGCGCTCTATCCGCTTGGATAGAACGGTAGCAGGGTAGCAAAGTAGTACGGCGGCAAACCGGTTTCGTCATCCGTTCCGGCAGGAACAAAACGCCCATGCAATTGCCTATGCATTATCGGCATGCCATCGATATTCGATGTCACCGATCACGAAACAGCGGAGCGGCAGGATGGCAAACGACAGTCAGCAAGGGCAAGGCATCATGCAACCAGGCAGCTTTCGCATCGGCGACAGCGTCGAAATGATGGCAATGCGCCAGCGCCATCAGGAGCTGGCACGGAAAATCAGGGATGGGGCGGTCAGCGAAACGGAGCGGAACGAATACCTTCGGCTCGATGACGCCCTGCATGAGCATAAGTGCAATGCAGGCCTTGCGCGCCTGGACGACGGCAAACCGTGAGGGAATTCCGGGCGAACCAGGGTGTGATTCTCGCGGCACTCATGACATACTGCCCTCCCATTTTCCACCGGCCCATCCAGCGCTTGCCATGACCAAGACTGAAGCATCGGACAACAAGGCTCTCAGAGTCGTCCTGTTCATCATCGTCGTTTTTGCCTGCGTCGCTTCGGCCCTCATCTGGATGCTGGCCGGCTGGAAGGCAGGAGTGATTGCCCTGCTGCTGCTGATGTTGCCCGCGGCCACCATCTATCGCTACAGCGGCATCAAGGGTGCCAGCCCAAAAGCTTCCGGCACCCGCGCTTCCGGCACCGACGAGTAGCTCCGGAACACATCCGCATCCGGAGCCGGCCCGGAGCTTATCGCTGAACTTTTACCTGGACAGTACTGCGCGCCCCGATATTCGATGTATCGTAGGCAATCGCGGTCAGGGTATGGCTGCCCGCCAGGCCGCGCGTGCTCCAGGCGTAGTCGAGCACGCCGCCCGTCACGGTCGCCACGCGTCTGCCGTCGATCAGCAGCATGGTTCTAGCGACGGCGCGATTGTCGCTTGCCCGCACCGATACACGGACCGTTCCATAAACAACCGCACCGTTGCCCGGGCTCGTGAAGGAAACCTTGGGTGCCGTGGTATCGGCGGGCGTTGGCGTTGGCGTTGGCGTTGGCGTTGGCGTTGGCGTTGGCGTTGGCGTTGGCGTTGGCGCTGGTGCCGGCGCTGGTGCTGGTGCTGGTGCTGGTGCTGGTGCCGGCGCGGCGCCTTCGTAGGCACCGATATCTATCTGCCCGTTCAGGACGCGCTGCTCCGCGGATGCGACATGCCTGTACTGCGCCACGGCCGTCAGCGACACACCGGTTTTCGAGACGCCCGCCGCCGAACCCGTGTTGATGACCGGTGAACCTGCGGCCGGACGCAGGTCATAAGCGGCGCGATTCATGAAGGCCGGGCTCAGTGAACGGTAATTGGTCCTGTCGAGGGCCGTTACCTGGGTCGTGGCTTCTCCTACTCCCGAAAAGATATTGTTCTGCATCAGGATTGGCGTGGTGACCGACGACCCGACCAGAATGAAGGTTCCGCGCGAACTGTCGTTGTTGAGGAAGGTGTTGTTCACCACGTAGAGATCCTGGGTGGGATTGCTCGCGCCTTCCGCGCCGAAGGCCAGCATGCCCGGGTTCTGGTTGATCAAGGGTTGTTCGATCACATTGCCTATCACATAGGCCGTGCCGGCATTCGGCAAATCGATTTCATAGCTCGGCTGTCCGCTTGCCGTGGTACCCGCCTGGCCGGGCGCGGTGCTTGAGAACCGGTTGTACGCGATGGTGTTGGTATGGGCGCGCGACTTCAGATTGTGCCCGACATGGGCATCGTGCGAGTAGTTGTTGCGGAAAACCAGGCTCCTCGCCTGCCCGATGTAGACGTTGTGGGAATACCCGTCTCCATAGCCGTTATGGCCGAACTCCGTATTTTCGATCAGGATGTCCGACGCGGTATTGACGCCGGAGAGGATGCCGTTTTCATTGTCATGCAGGAAGCTGCCGCGCAAGGTGAAGCCCGTTCCTTCAAGCCGCAGTGCGGCGCCGTTGCGGTCGGGGACTTTCGCGCCGAACATTTCCACGTTTTCAATGGTGGTGCCATCGCCGACCACGACCCAGGTGCCCTTGCCCATCGCATTCCTGCCGCCGGCATCGATCTTCGGACGTCCATTGACGCCGCGGATCGTCAGGTTGTGCGCATAGATGCCGCAGACGTCTCCGGTATAGGTTGCCGCGCCGTCGATCTCGATGAGGTCTCCCGCTCTGGCGGCACCGATAGCCTTGCACGGCGTTGAAAACGGCTTTCCCGGACCGACTGCCAATGTCGCGGCGGAGGCGTTGGCCGCCATCCCGGACACAAGTAGCGCGATTGCGGCGGCAATGCTGCTGCGCGCGGCCGGACGGACAGGAACTACCGCACGATAGCTAAAGGAGGCTGAAAGGAACATGGAAAATCTACGGAGAAGAAGTGATAGCGAAGCATATTTCGTTAAACCATGTGTTGTCTTACAGAAACATATTTCGTTCCTCTTCTTACCTGCCGTTACACTTCCCTTATGTATTTGGCAATCGGTTTTTTCAACTGAAATGACGGAAACTCTTTTCACAAATGCAGTGGGAATGACTTCATCGCGACAATGTTGTAAGATGTCTTTACTTACAACCGCTTTAGGATCAATGTCCGCCGGCAAGCATTTCGCAAACCGCCTGCCGAAGTGGCCAACGCATCTTTCAAGCCAAACAGGAATCGTGATATCGCCGTGGCGTCCAAACTTGTCCTCAATGCTCCGTATCCGACCAAAAAGCGCGAAAAGCTGGCTGACGTGCTTTACAACTCGATCCTCAAATCCATCGTTGAAGGCGAGCTAAAGGAAGGGGACCGGCTTCCGGGCGAAGAGGCGCTGAGCGAGCAGTACCGCGTGTCGCGCCCCACCATACGCGAGGCCCTGGCACGTTTGCGGGCTGGCGGGATCATCGTGTCGCGCCAGGGCTCCGGTAGTTATGTTGGGCGACCGCAGCAGGCACCGGCACTCAACTTCAGTGAAATTGCCAGCGTTGCCGATTTCCAGCGATGTTATGAATTCCGGCGCGGCATAGAAGCCGGCGCCGCGCACCATGCCGCGCGCATGCGCGATGGGGCCGACCTCGAACGGATACAAAACGCCTACCAGCGGCTGCAGACGGTGACGGTACGCGGCGAAATCGCAGTCGAGGAAGACTTTGCGCTGCACATGGCGATCGCCATGGCGGCGAAGAATCCCTTCTTCCAGTCGGTGCTGGAAGCCATCCGCAGCCAGACGCTGTTCAGCATGTCGCTGTCGCGCAATCTGTCGCGGGAGCAAGGGCCGCAGCGCATGGCGTCGGCTGACAAGGAGCACAGAATGATCATCGACGCTATCGCGCGACAGGATCCCGAATCGGCGTCGGCGGCGATGCGGGCACACATCAACAATTCAATGATCCGCATCCTGGGCAGCGACAAATAAGGCTGCCGCTTGCAGGCGCAATGAAGCCCATCCCTGCAGGCCGGGACCGCTTTGAATGCAAATCGCCGGTGTAGAATGAAACCGGCTTAGCTTTTCACCGTATTGATCTGAATGATCTGAACTCCATGGATATCCATACCGCAGTGTCCAACAACCCGAACCGGAGCAATGTCGGCAGTCTCAGCCGGCAATTGGTCGAATTGCTTACCGAGCGCATCCAGAACGGGGAATTGAAGGCGGGCGACCGCTTTCCCACCGAGATCGAGCTGATCGAGCAGTACCGGGTCAGCCGCACCGTGGTGCGCGAAGCGGTATCGAGCCTGAAGGCCGACGGCCTGGTCGAGACGCGCCATGGCATCGGCACCTTCGTCTTGGAGCCGAGCCGCCGCGTGCGCGTGGCCACCGATCCGAAAGAGGTACAGACGATACGCGAGGTGCTGCAGCTGCTGGAATTCCGCATCTGCCTGGAGCCGGAAGCTGCCTTTCTTGCGGCACAGCGCCGCAGCGAAGACGAACTGCGCAGCATCAAGACTGCGCTGGACGAACTGGTTGAACAGCGCACGCGCGGCGACGATACCTCGGGCGCCGATTTCGCATTCCACAACAGCATCGCCGCCGCCAGCGGCAACCGATATTACGCCGACACCTTCAGCTTCCTCGGTGCGCGCGCAATTCCGCGCACCCAGGTCCGTACCCACCAGTTCCAGCCACTGCCGCGCGAGCAGTACATGCACATCGTGAACCAGCAGCACAAGGCGATCTACGACGCCATCGCCGAAGGCAGCGCCGAGCGCGCCCACGAAGCCATGCTGGTGCACCTGACCAGCAGCCTCGAGCGCCTGCGCAATGCGATCGCGGAAGAGCCGCGAGCGACTTGACAACGCGGAAAACGTCTGGCTCGACCACAACAGGATCGACACAGCGTCATCGCAGCGGATGTTGAGACTTTAAAGAACCAATACCGCGCGGAAGTCGTTCACGTTGGTCAGCGTCGGGCCAGTGACGACAAGGTCGCCAAGCGCGCTGAAGAATCCATATCCGTTGTTGTCGGCCAGCATGGCCTGCGCATCGATGCCGGACGCAGCGGCGCGCGCCAAAGTATCGGGGCCGATGACTGCGCCGGCATTGTCTTCCGAGCCGTCAATGCCATCGGTATCGCAGGCAATGGCATGCACGTCGGGCATGCCTTCGAGGGCCACCGCCAGCGCAAGCAGGAATTCCGCATTCCGCCCGCCACGCCCCTTGCCGCGCACCGTGACGGTGGTCTCGCCGCCGGAGAGCAGCACGCGAGGCTTGCCGCTCGCCTTCACCTGCCCGTGCATCTCGCGCACGATGTCCGCATGCGCGGTGGCCACGTCGCGCGCTTCGCCTTCGATATGGTCTGACAGGATCTGCGGCTCGATGCCCAGTGCACGCGCCCTATCCGCCGCCGCTTCCAATGCGGTCATCGCGGTGGCGACGACTTCATGGCGATGTCCCGCAAAGCGCGGGTCGCCGGGCTTGGGGGTTTCCAGTTCGCCGGAAACCAGGCGGGACCTGACTGCGTCGGGAACCTCTATTCCGTACCTGGCGATGATGCGCAATGCATCTTCGCAGGTGGTCGCGTCAGGGATGGTCGGCCCGCTGGCGACATGGCTCGGGTCATCGCCGGGGATGTCGGAAATGAGCAGCGTATGGACGCGCCCCCTGCATGCGGCAGCGAGCCTGCCACCCTTGATCGCCGACAGGTGCTTGCGCACGCAATTCATTTCCGAGATGCTGGCGCCCGAGCGCAGCAGCGCGCGGTTGATCGCCTGCTTGTCGCCGAACGCGAGCCCTTGCGCGGGCGCGGCAAGCAGCGATGATCCGCCGCCCGAGATCAGGCAGAGCAGCAGATCATCCTGCTCCAGCGATCCGGCCAATGCCATGATGCGCTGCGCCGCGGCGGCGCCGGCGGCATCGGGAACGGGATGCGCGGCTTCCACCACTTCGATGCGGCGCGTCGGCGCACCATGGCCGTAGCGGGTGACGACCAGGCCGGACAGATCACCCCGCCAGTGCGCATCCACCGCCTGCGCCATCGCGGCGGCGCCCTTGCCCGCTCCGATCACGACGGTTCGGCCGGGCGGCGGCGCGGGCAGGTGCGCGGGCACGCAATCCGCTGCGCTGACCGCGGCCACCGCCTTCTTGAACAGGTCCAGCAAATCCGCGCGGGGCGCGCTACGGTGTTGGGTCGTCATGGCGGGGTCGGCACCGTTCGATCAGGCGATCGGATGGTTGGACATCAGTTCGAGCGCACGGCACAGTGCGGAATGATCGCTCTTGCCGAAACCGTTCGCCACGCAGGTATTGAACAGCTCCTGTGCCGTCGCGGTATTGGGCAGCGTAACGCCGAGCGAGCGAGCGCCCTGCAGTGCGAGGTTCAGATCCTTCTGGTGCAGCTCGATGCGAAACCCCGGATCGAAGGTGCGCTTGACCATGCGCTCGCCATGCACTTCGAGAATACGCGAGGAAGCGAAGCCGCCCATCAGCGCCTGGCGCACGCGCGCCGGATCGGCACCGGCTTTCGAGGCGAACAGCAGCGCTTCGCTGACGGCTTCGATGGTCAGCGCAACGATGATCTGGTTGGCGACCTTGGTGGTCTGGCCCGCGCCGTTCTCGCCGACGTGCGTGATGTTCTTGCCCATCAGTTCGAAGTACGGCTTGACGCGCTCGAAGCCCTCGACCGAACCGCCGACCATGATGGTGAGCGTTGCGCCCTTGGCGCCGACTTCGCCGCCGGAAACCGGCGCATCGAGATATTCGCAGCCGAGCGCGTTGATGCGCTTGGCGAATTCCTTGGTTTCGATCGGCGAGATGGAACTCATGTCGACCACGGCCTTGCCTGTGGACAGGCCGGCGGCCACGCCGTTATCGGCGAACAGCACTTTCTCCACATCCGGCGTGTCCGGCACCATCAGGAAGATGATGTCGGCGCTTTTCGCGACTTCCGTGGCGGAGGCGCAGTAGGTGGCCTGGCCGTTGAGCGGGTCCTGCGCCGGCTTGGTTCGGGTATGGACGAACAGCTGGTGTCCGCCCTTTTGCAGATTCAGTGCCATGGGCGCACCCATGATGCCCAGTCCGATGAAGCCGAGGTTTGCCATGTAGTTCTCCTTGATGATGATTGAGGGGCGTGCCGGCGGCTGCCTTCAGCCGCCGGTCAAACGCCTTGCCGTGTCGATTCGGCGAGATTCCGCAACGCTGCTTCAGCGCCGCTGCGGAGCAATGTGATGTCGGTCGTGATGGCGACGAAATCAAATCCGCTGCGCGTGTATTCGGCCGCCAGCTCGGCGTCCGGCATCAGGATGCCGATCGGTTTGCCTGCGGCATGGCAACGTTCGCGTGCGGCATGAATCTGCTTTTGCACGTCGGGATGCTTGTTGTCGCCCAGGTGCCCGAGCGCCGCGGCGAGATCCGAAGGTCCGACGAACAGAGCGTCGACGCCGTCGACTGCGGCGATCTCTTCAATGTTGCCGAGACCGGCAGCCGATTCGATCTGCACCACGAGGCAGGTCTCGTTGTCGACCTGCGCGAAGTAATCGGCGTCGCGGCCGTAGCGGTTGGCACGGGTTCCGGCCGACACGCCCCGAATGCCCAGCGGCGGGTAGCGCATTGCGGCGACCGCGCGTCTGGCATCGTCGGCGGTATCCACCATGGGAATGATCAGTGTCTGCGCACCAATGTCCAGCATGCGCTTGATGATGATGGTGTCATTGACGACCGGACGCACCAGCGCCGGCATGTCGCCTTGCGCAACGGTGCGCAACTGCTCCAGTACCATGGGCACATCGTTGGGGGCATGTTCGCTATCGATCAGCACCCAGTCGTAGCTGGATTGAGTCAGTACTTCCAGGACGTTGCAACTGGCCAGCATGCTCCATATGCCGATCTGTTGCTGCCTGGCCTTTAAGCGCGCCTTGAAGGAATTGGTTTTCATGGAAGCCTCGATGAATCAAGTGGGACGACGGCGTGCAGGGATCTTGCAATGCTTCGGACCGGGCCGACATGTTTATTTTCAATGGCAATCTGCCTGTCTGGCAAGGCTTCTTTCGTGAAAAAACGGAGCGCGCTGGCGAACGCTCCGTCATTCAAGAGCCGCCTGGCAATTCAGGCGGCATGTGCTGCTTGAATTGTTACTTGCCTAGCATGACCGAAGGCAGCCACAGCGAGAACGAGGGCACGTAGGTGATCAGCAGCATGGCCGCGATCAGCGCCCCGTAGAACGGCCAAATCGTCTTCATCACCTGCCCCACACTGATTCCGCCAATCGCGCAGCCCACGAACTGGGTGGTTCCCACCGGCGGCGTGTTCAACCCCAGCGCGCAATTGATCAGCATCAGCATGCCGAACTGCACCGGGTCCATGCCAAACTTCATTGCGATCGGCAAGAAAATAGGCGTGCAGATCAGGATCGTGCTGGCCATGTCCATGAACGTGCCCAGCAGGAACAGGATGATGTTGATCATCGCAAAGATCGCCCACGGGCTCGACGAAATGCTCGACATCATCTCGCCGGTCAGTTCCGCCACTTCATACAAGCTCATCAGGTGCTGGAACACCGCGGAAATGCCGATCAGCAGCAGCACCACGCCAGTGGTCTTGACCGCCTTGGCCGCCGATTTCATCAGGTTTTCCCAGGTCATCGACCTGTAAACGAAGACGGTGAGGATCAGCGCATACACCACCGCCACCGACGCCGCTTCCGTCGCCGTGAAGATGCCCGACAGAATACCCACCAGGATGATGACCGCAATCATCAGGCCCGGCAGCGCCGAGCCGAACGACGCGACCACTTCGCCCCAGCCCGGGAACTCGCCCTTGGGATAGTTGCGCTTGACCGCCACCAGGTAGGCCGCCACCAGCATGCAGATGGTCAGCACCAGCGCCGGCAGCATGCCGGCCATGATGAGCGAAGAAATCGACACCGCGCCGCCGGCGGCGAAGGCGTAGATCACCATGTTGTGGCTGGTGGGCATGAGCGCGCCGACCAGCGAGGCATGGGTGGTCACATTCACCGCATAGTCGGCGTGATAACCCTCTTTCTTCATCATCGGGATCATCACCGCGCCCATGGCCGAGACATCGGCCACCGGCGAGCCGGAGACGCCGCCGAACAGGGTGCATGAGACCACGTTGGACATGCCCAGGCCACCGCGCACGTGGTTGGTGAGGCTCTTGGCGAAGCGCACGATGCGGGCGGCCACGCCGCCGTAGAGCATGATTTCACCGGCAAAGATGAAGAAGGGAATGGCCAGGAACGAGAAGATGTTCATGCCCGAGACCATGCGCTGGAACATGACGGCCAGCGGCATGCCTTCGACCAGCAGGGCGGCGGCGGACGATAGGCCGATGGCGAAGGCCACCGGCACGCCAAGCAACAGGAAGCCGGCGAAGCTGAGTACGAGAATTGTCAGTGCCATGATGGGATCACTTCCTTACCGGTGACGATTGCAATGATGTGCTCGATGCAAAAGAGAATGATGAGTACGCCGGCGATGACGACGGCGACATAGTTGATGCCTTCGGAGACGCCCAGCGAAGGGATGTTGTAGTTCATAACGGACTTGCCGAGCAGGGAGCCGTACCAGACCATCATGGCGCCGAAGCAGCCGACGACGACATGGATGACGATCTCGAACTTCTGCCGCAGTTTTTCGGGCAGCAGCACGAGGATGGATTCCATGCCGATGTGACCGGCGTCACGCACGCCGGCGGCGGCGCCGAGCATGGTGACGTAGATGACCAGGACCAGGGCGGCACCCTCGGCCCAGGTCGGGGTGTCGTTCATGACGTAGCGGCCGAACACCTGCCACATCACCACGAAGACGATGCCGAACAGTCCCAGCACCGCCGCGACCATCGCCGCGCGGCATAGCGCCGCGTTGAATTTAGTGAGAAACATTATCTTGTCTTCTTGAACAGGCGGCGCCATGTCCGCCTTGATCGCTGCATCTAACATACGGCCTCCAGAAATCCAGAAAATCCAGAAAAAACTGCATTGATGGAGGCCGTTGGGCTTCCATCAATGATTTGTCACCTCATGCGAGGGACATGGAATCAATTTGCGCTTTTCTGGATCTTGGCGACCACGTCCTTGAGCGCCGGGTCGGTGACGAAGCGGTCATACACCGGCTTCATCGCCGCCGTAAATCCTTTCTTGTCCACGTCCG